>NZ_JBHVER010000163.1:0-18636 GCF_042802195.1 Kitasatospora sp. NPDC057500
CCGTACGGGCCGGCGGGCCCCGGCGGCCCCTCGTGCTAGCGTGCGCCGACGGGGGAGGGGGAGCGATGGGCGACGAGAGCGCGGGCACGTCCGACGGCACGGCCGGGCCCGCCCACCGGCCGGGCGACCCGACGCCCGTGACCGACCCCCCGCACGGCCCGGTGCGCGGCTGCCTCCGGGCGATCGGCGAGTTCGTGCTGGAGATGGTGGGGGAGGCGGTCCTCGGCACGCTGCTCGCGCTGCTGACCACCGCCTCCCTCGGCATCGCCTTCGTCCTCGCCCTGCTCGCCCACCGGCAGAGCCCCGCCCTCGCCTACGCCCTCGGCGCCGTCGCCGTCCTGATGACCGTCCTCGGTGTGCGGCAGCTGCGCCGGCCCAGGGAGAAGCGCGGCCGGCTCGGCCGGGTCCTCGCCGCCGCGACCGCCGGACTCGGCTGCTGGCTGCTGCTCTGCGTCTGCTACGCCTCGCTGAGCGACGCGCTCGACCTGGCCTCCGCCTTCTGAGCGATCCGCCGCTCCAGGTGGGCCCGCGCCCCGGGCCACTCCTCGGCGGTGACCGAGAACATCGCCGAGTCCCGCAGCCGCCCGGCCTCGCCGGGGGCCCAGGACGGCGACCAGTTGCGCAGCACGCCCTCGAAGGTGGCGCCGACGGCGGCCAGCGCGGCGCGGGAGCGGGCGTTGCGGGCGTCGGTCTTGAGGTCGACGCGGGCGACCCGCCACTGTTCGAAGGCGTGCCGGAAGAGCAGGTACTTCGCCTCGCTGTTGGTCCCGGTGCCCTGGGCGGAGGCGGCGAGCCAGGTCCAGCCGATCTCGACCCCGGCGAGCCCCTCGCCGGACGGCCAGCGGCGCGGGTTCCAGTACGCGGTGACGCCGACGACCCGCCCGGTGGCGCGCTCCACCTGGGCGTAGGGCGCGAGCAGGCCCGCCTCGACGCGCGCGAAGTGGGCGTCGAGGTAGCCGGTCACCTCCTCGGCGCGCGGCACCTCGGTGAAGCCGTACGTGCCGCGCTCCTCCTCGGCGGCCGCTTCGAGGCCCGCGCGGTGCCCCGGGACGAGCGGCTCCAGGCGCACGACCGCGCCCTCCAGCACCGGGGCGTCGAACGGAAAGGACATCAGGCCTCCAACGGGTGACGGGCAGGACGCGGACCACAACGGCCACTCGCGCAACTCTGCCCACCGGCGGACCCGTTGGCGACCGGATTTCTCCGCCGTCACCTCACCGCGTGTGCAGCTCCAGCCCGCTCGCCCCCGGCCGCTCCAGCCCCTCCCGCAGCCGCATGTCCCGCCCGTAGTCGCCGCCGTCCAGCCGCCGGAACGGCACCGGCTCCTCCGTGAACAGCCCGTCCAGCCGCCGCCCGTACGCCTCCGCCACGGCCTCGAACCCTTCCTCCGCCAGGCCCACCGTCCCGTACGCGGCGAACGGTTCGAGCGCCGCCATCCCGGTGAACCAGAGCACGCCGTGCTGCAACGGGAACAGCACGTCCGCCAGCGGCCCGTGCGCGCCCCGGTCGGAGAACGCGGACTCGCGCGCGCCGACGCTCACCGCCAGCAGCGCCCGCTTGCCGCCGAGCGCGCCCTCGCTGTACGGCGGCGGGACGGCCGGGCCGTGCGCGAACCCGAAGGTGAGCACCCGGTCGATCCAGCCCTTGAGGACCGCCGGCACCGAGAACCACCACAGCGGGAACTGGAGCACCACCGCGTCCGCCCAGCGCAGCTTCTCCTGCTCGGCGGCGAGTTCGGCCGCGAGCCGCCCGGTGCGGGTGGCCTCGCCCTGGGCGGCGAGCACCTCCAGGCGGGCGTCGGCCGGGTGCTCCGGGAAGTCGTCGGCGCCGAGGGCGGACTGCCACTTCATCGCGTACAGGTCCGAGACCCGCACCTCGTGCCCGGCGGAGCGCAGCCGCTCGACGGCGAAGTCCGCCAACGCGGCGGTGAGGGAGAGCGGTTCGGGGTGGGCGGTGACGATCAGGACACGCTGGGGGCGCCCCTCGGACGGCTGCTGCGGTGCGTGGCTGCTCA
Source organism: Kitasatospora sp. NPDC057500 (assembly GCF_042802195.1). Taxonomy (NCBI): domain Bacteria; kingdom Bacillati; phylum Actinomycetota; class Actinomycetes; order Kitasatosporales; family Streptomycetaceae; genus Kitasatospora; species Kitasatospora sp. NPDC057500. The sequence goes on from NZ_JBHVER010000163.1 coordinate 2,015, forward strand.
TGGCGTCCACCCTCGCCCGCGCCGGACCCCGCAGCCAGGTCCCTGCCCTTCCGGTGGACTCCCGGTCCTGGTACTGCGAGGGCCACCCATACTGGAGCGCATGGACACCACCGCCGCCGCCCGCCCGGCCGAAACCGCGGACCCCGCCGCCCGTTCCGTGGACCCCCGGCACGCCCTGGGCGAGTTCCTGCGCGCCCGCCGCGGCCGGGTCGCCCCCGAGCGGGTGGGACTGGCGGGCGGCGGCCGGCGGAGGGTGCGCGGGCTGCGCCGCGAGGAACTGGCGCAGCTGGCGGGCATCAGCGTCGACTACTACGTCCGCCTGGAGCAGGGCCGCTCCACCCAGCCGTCCATCGAGGTGCTGGACGCGCTGGCCCGCACCCTGGGCCTGGGCGAGGCCGAGCGCCGCCACCTGACCACGCTGGCCTGCGGGCGCCGGGTGCCGCTGCCCACGCCCCGGGTGGGCCCGGTGCTGCGCCGGATGCTGGACGCGCTGGGCGAGGCGCTGCCCGCCTTCGTCACCGACCACCGCCTCGACGTGGTGGCCTGGAACCCGCTGGGCGCCGAACTCCTGGGCGGCGCCGGGGATCCGGACCGCCGCGACCGCAACCAGGCCCGCTTCCTCTTCCAGGACGCCGCCGCCCGGACCGTCCACCCGGACTGGCCGGCCCGCGCCGCCGAGGCGGTCGGCCAGCTGCGGGTGGCGTCCGGCACCTGGCCGGACGACGCCGGGCTGACCGCGCTGATCAGCGAACTCTGCGCCGACAGCGCGGAGTTCCGCCGGATCTGGGACTCCGGGGAGGTGGTGATGTGCGCGGCGGGCCGCAAGCGCCTGCACCACCCGCTCACCGGCACCCTCACCCTGGAGTTCGAGGCCCTGCACGTGCCCGCGGCCCCCGGCGAGACGGGCCTCGTCCTGCACGCCTTCTCCCCGGGCGAGGACGCCGGCGCCGCCGAGGCCCTGGCCCGTCTCGCCGCGCTCCTCCGCACCGCCGCGCCCGTCCCCACGCCCGTCTCCGCGCCCGTGCCCGCCCCCGTGCCCCGCCGCCCGCTGCCATGATGGCGCGATGGACGACAACGAGCGGCTCAACGTCGGTTCGGGCTCCCCACTGGAGCCGCGGATCGGATTCTCGCGGGCGGTGCGCAAGGGCGCGCACGTCGCCGTCGCCGGGACGGCCCCGATCGGGGACGACGGCGCGACGGTCGGGGTCGGCGACGTGTACACCCAGACCGTCCGCTGCCTGGACATCGCGGAGGCGGCGCTGAGGGAGGCGGGCGCGGAGCCGTCCGACGTCGTCCGGACGCGGATCATGCTCACCGACGTCACCACCTGGCGCGAGGCCGCCCGTGCCCACGGCGAGCGCTTCTCCGCCGTCCGGCCGGTCACCACCTTCGTCGAGGTGTCCCGCTTCATCGACCCGCAGTGGCTCGTCGAGATCGAGGTCGACGCGGTGCTCTCCCGGGCCCCGGAGGCTCCCTGACCGGCGCGCGGCTGCACTCCGCGCCCCCTGCGACCCCCTCTGCGCGCCCCTGTGCGCCCCGGGTGGGTCCCCTCTGTGTGACGGGGGAGGCCCTTGGGGCAGGATCAGTGCGATCGGAACGGGCGGGTGCGGAGGAGGCGCGGAGTGCGGCGGCACGGGGCGGGAGCGGTGGTGGCGGTGACCGTGGTGGCGTTGGTCGGCTGCGGCGGCCCGCAGCCCGAGCAGGAGGAACTGATCGCCGTCCGCGTGGACGGCGGCCGGATGGTCGTCCGCACCGGCCTGTGCCCCGGCGAGCACCTGCACGCCGTCCGCGTCAAGGTCTTCCCCGGCTCCGAGAAGCTGGAGGTCCACCCGCGCGAGGGCCGCTCCGCCGCGAACGCGCCGGAGAGCGTCGACCTCGGCGCCCTCCCGCCCGGCTGGACGTCCTCCGGCCAACTCGTCGACGGCGTCAGCGCCGACAAGCGCTACACCGTCGAGGTGGCCCGCGACCGCGCGCTCACCGTGACCGTCCCCGGCGGCGTGCTGCTCGCCCTGCCCGCCGGCAAGTGGGCGGCCGGCGGCTGGGACTGGGAGTACAAGGTGCTCACCGCCAAGGAGTTCGACAAGCGCCGCAAGGCCTCCTGCAAGGACGGCTCCTGAGCCCCGGGGAAGCCACCTGACCTGCGAGGATGGACGCCGGTCCGTCACCGCGGCGGCCCGGCGACGCGCGCGAGGGAGCAACGGGAGTGGCACAGCAAGGACCGCCGGGCAGTGGTGGCCCGGTCGAGCTGATGGAACGGCACCAGGTGGCGGTCTACCTCGCCGCGATGGCCCTCGGCGGCCTGCTGGGCGTGCTGGCCCCCGGCGCGGGCCCCGGCCTGGAGCACGCCGTCAACCCCGTGCTCGGCGCGCTGCTGTTCGTCACCTTCCTCCAGGTGCCCGCCGCCGAACTGCTGCGCTCACTGCGCGACACCCGCTTCCTCGCCGCCGCGCTGACGGTGAACTTCGCCGTCGTCCCCCTCGTGGTGGCCGCGATGTTCACCTTCCTGCCGGACGACCGGGCCGTGCGCATCGGGGTGCTGCTGGTGCTGCTCTGCCCGTGCGTGGACTACGTCATCGTCTTCTCCGGCCTGGCGGGCGGCTCCAACCGCCGCCTGCTCGCCGCCACCCCGCTGCTGCTGGTGGCGCAGATGCTGCTGCTCCCGGTGTTCCTCTACCTGTTCCTGGGCCCGGAGCTGTCCGACGTCGTCGAGGCCGGGCCGTTCGTACGGGCCTTCCTCACCCTGATCGCCGTCCCGCTGGCCCTCGCCTGGCTGCTCCAGGCCTGGGCGGCGCGCGGCCCGTCCGGCCGCCGGGTCGCGGACGCCGCGACGACCACGATGGTGCCGCTGATGGCCGCGACCCTGCTGACCGTGGTCGCCTCGCAGGTCCCCGAGCTCGGTGACAGCCTCTCCGACGTCGCGGGCGTCGTCCCCTTCTACGTGCTGTTCCTGGTGGTGATGGCGTTCGCCGGGAAGGCCGTCGCCCGCCTCTTCCGGCTCGGCACCGGTGCCGCCCGGGCGATCGTCTTCACCGGCGCGACCCGCAACTCCCTGGTGGTCCTCCCGCTCGCCCTCGCCCTGCCGGACACGCTCGCCGTGGCGGCGTCCGTCGTGGTCGCGCAGACCCTGGTCGAGGTGCTCGGCATGGTCGCCTGCGTCCGCCTCGTCCCCCGTCTGGTTCCGGCCGATTAGTACTCCGACCCGATCGATCGCCCATATGCTTCTGAACCAGTTCAGCACGGACGGGACGACCGTCTCACGGTTCGACAAGTAACCTGCCACGGAGGTCGATTCGCATGCCGCACATCACCGTCCCCCAGCAGCGCCCCGGGATCCGGGGGCTGATGGACAGCAAGCCCTCCTCGGGCCGCGCACTCAGTGAGCTCGCGGAACAGCTGCTCCGCGGCGAGTCCCCGCTCACCGCGGGCGAGCGCGAGCTGATCGCCGCGTACGTCTCCGCCCGCAACGAGACCCGCTACTGCACCGGCTCGCACAGCGCGGCCGCCGCCCACACGCTGAGCGGGGGCGACTACACCGTGGTCGACGCCGTCAAGCGCGACCTGGCGACCGCACCGGTCAGCGACCGGATGCGCGCGCTGCTGGAGATCGCGGGCCAGGTCCAGATCAGCGGCCTGGCCGTCACCGAGGAGCACATCGCCGCCGCCCGCGCGGCGGGCGCCGACGACGAGAGCATCCACGACACCGTGCTGGTCGCCGCCGCGTTCTGTATGTACAACCGCTACGTCGACGGCCTCGCCGCGATCACGCCGGACGACCCCGCGGTCTACGACGAGATCGGCGAGAGCCTCGCCGCCAAGGGCTACCTGCGCTGACCCCCGCACCACCCGGGCCCCGGCCGGTCACCGCGACCGGCCGGGGCCCGGCGTGTCCCGCGGCAGTCGCCCGTTCGGGCGGAGCCCGGCCGGGAGGGTCCACCGATCGGCTGCCCAGCACCTCCCCGCCCGGGCGCGGGGGCCTTCCACTGGAGGAAACACCCCCATGGAGAGGCCCCACCATGCACAACCTGCGCCACCACCTCCCCGGCCGGCTGCTCGGCCCCGCGACCGTCGGCTGTCTCGTCCTCCAGCTGCTGGCGACCGTCAGTCCGGCGCAGGCGTTCATCACGGCCAACCACACCAAGGTGACGCTGGACGCCGTGACGTTCGAGAAGGCCACCCGCGACCAGGTCACGCGCGCGGTCAACGTCAGCGACAAGAAGCCCTGGGGGGACGACTCCAAGGCGCACTGCGACAACGCCGACTACCTGACCGACGCGGACAACGGCGGTGTGGCGTACCCGCGCAGCCGCATGCGGGCCTTCCGCGAACTCCAGAACTGCGCGCAGTACTCGTACACCAACTTCGTCCGGGCCGTCTCGGCGGCGGACGGCCTGGTGGACGAGGCCGGAGCACCGGTGCGGGCCCAGGTCGAGGACCGGGAGTGCAGGCTCGACGAGGGGCCGGACTTCAAGAAGTGCGAGGTCCTCGACGGCCTGGGCCGCTCCTGGCACGCGATCGAGGACTTCTACGCGCACAGCAACTACGCCGACAAGCACGACGAGGGCCAGAACGTCAGCCACCTGAACCCGCCCGGCCTCGCCCAGCTCGCGCCGGCGCCGATCTTCGACATGGCCGCCTACCGGAAGGACTGGTCCAGCCTCAACGTCCTCGCCGACTTCTCCAAGAGACTGGACCCCCGCCTCATCACCGGCTGCTACCACAACGACGAGGACTCCCAGGGCGACCGCAACAACGACTGCGAGCACGGCTCCCCGCGCGTGACCCACCAGGACGGCCAGAAGGGCTCCCAGTACCTGGGCAACGGCATCGGCCTGGCCAAGGACAGCACCGGCTTCCGGCGGGCCCAGCTGCCGTTCTCGCCGGGGAAGAGCAACTTCACGCAGGTGATCGAGCAGGCGACCGCGGAGATCAGGCACCAGTGGCAGCTGTTCCAGGACGCCCTGGTGGACGAGTACGGCCGGACCAGGGCGGACGGCATGGTCAAGGCCCTCACCACCGACCACCCGGCCGCCGGGTAGGCCCCGGGCGGTCGGCGGGGCATTCCCGCCGGGCTGCTCAGGACGCACCCGGCTCCGTCCGGCCGGCGTCCCCGCCCGCACGGTCCTCCCCGCCCCCGCCGACGGCCGCCAGCAGGTTGGCCACCAGGGGGCTGCGGTCCTCCCGGCGCCAGGCGACCGCGACCCGGGTGCGGGCGGAGCGCGGTTCGACGGGCCGGAAGGCGACCTCCCGCAGCCTGAGACGCCGGATGCCCGCCGGGGCCAGCGACACCCCGAGGCCCGCGCCGACCAGCGCGCACACCGTCTGCCACTCCACCGCGTGCTGCACGATCCTCGGCGCGAACCCGGCCGTCCCGCACAGCTCCGTGATCCGGTCGTACAGCCGTGGCCCGACGGGCCGGGGCAGCAGCACGAACGGCTCGTCCGCCAACCCGGCCACGTCCACCGTCCGCCGGCCGGCCAGCGGGTGCCCCGCCGGGAGCACGGCGACGAACGGCTCGGTGAGCACCGTCCGGAAGCCCAGCGGCCCCGCCCCGCCGTCGTCGTCCGGGGGCTCGCGCAGCAGCCCGACGTCGATCGTCCGCTCGCGCAGGGCGTCGAGCTGCGGGGCGGTGGTCATCTCGCGCAGGTCCAGGTCGACGCCCGGGTAGCGCTCGCGGAAGGTGCCGAGCACCCCCGGCAGGACGGTCAGCGCCAGGGAGGCCGAGAAGGCGATCCGCAGCCGCCCCGCCCGCCCGCTGCCCACCGCCCGGGCGGCGGCCAGCCCGTCGGCGAGGCCGGCCAGCGCCCGCCGCGCCGCCGGCAGCAGCTCGCGCCCGGCCGGGGTGAGCGCGACCCGCCCCGGCTCGCGCACGAACAGCGGGTGCCCGACCTTCGTCTCCAGGCGGGCTATCTGCTGGCTCAGCGGGGGCTGGGCGATACCGAGACGGGCTGCGGCGTGACCGAAGTGGAGTTCCTCGGCGAGCACGGCGAAAGCGTGCAACTGGGGGAGCGGGAGTTCGGGGCGTTCCATATTCCTAGAGATATCAGGCGATGGTTTTCCGGGTATTAGACGTATCGCCGCAGCTCGCTTAGCGTTCGCGGCATGACAGAGCGACGCGCCATTCTCAGCGGTTCGACCTTCGAGGAGCAGATCGGCTACGCCCGCGCCGTCGTGGACGGCGACCGCGTCCACGTCTCCGGCACGACCGGCTACGACTACACCGCCATGACCATCTCCGACGATGTGGTGGAGCAGGCCGAACAGTGCCTGCGCAACATCGGCGCGGCCCTGGCCGAGGCCGGCTGCACCCTCGCCGACGTCGTCCGGGTCCGCTACCTGCTGCCCGAGCGCGCGGACTTCGAGCCCTGCTGGCCGGTGCTGCGTCGTGCCTTCGGGGAGGTCCGCCCGGCGGCCACGATGATGGTGTGCGGGCTGGCGGACCCGGCGATGCGGATCGAGATCGAGGTCGACGCCCGCCGTCGAGGGCAGTGACAGAAGGTCGACCGGGCATCCTGACCTGGCCGGACGGTCGTTACCTGCCGGTAGGCGATGACGTGCCGTCGGGCCGCCGGAAACGATCAAGGAGCGGCCGGGATCGGCCGGACACCGAGGTCGGGAGGCCAGTGATGGGGATGAAGAAGTTCGGGAGGGCCCTCGCGTCGTCGGCCGTGGTCGCCGCCACGCTGGCGGGGGCGGCGGTCGCCACGACGGGCACCGCCCAGGCCGCGCGGGTGGACAGCGTGGTGAACTACATGTGCAAGAAGCCGGCGGTCACGGCCGAGGCCTGGATCGGCTGGCCCGGCACGACGTTCCTCTGCGGTGGGGGGTACGGCTTCAGCGTCCCCATGTACCACTTCGACGACGGCACCTACCAGTCGTTCTTCGTCGGCCCGGACCACGCGATCTGGACCACCTGGATGGACCCGCGAACCGGCAAGAGCCCCGTGGTCTCGCTGGGCGGCGCGGTCACGTCCGACGCCGTCATCAGTGACCACGACGGCGACTACCTGCAGCTGAAGGTGCGCGGCACGGACGGCAGGAGCTGGTACAAGGAGCGCGACGAGCACGGGAACTGGAGCAACTGGTACCGCTAGGACCGCCCGCCGGTCCGGGCACCGGAGTGGGAAGTCGGCCCGTCCGACTTCCCACTCCGGTCCACGGCCGGCCGGGAGCTACAGGTCGACCCTCCTGAAGGTGAACACGGTGGGGTTCGCGTCGCCGCCGGGGATGGGGAGGGTCTGGATCGGCCCGTGCTCGCCGGGCTCCGTGACGAGCCACACCGCCCCCTGTGAGGACACCACCCGGTACGTCCCCTCGGCCTCGTCGACCGCGGCGAGTTCCCACTCCTCCGCGTCCGTCTGCTGGATGAGGAGGGCGACCACCGGCCCGGCGGGCGCGCTGTTCCCGACGGCGGTCGGGGCGCCCTTGGCGTACAGCTTGTAGCGGCCGCTGGGCAGCGCCTCGACGACCCAGACGGCGTTCCGGTCGTCCGTCTTGTTGAAGACCGCCTTGGGGGACAGGTCCAGCGTCTCGTGAAGGGCGCGGCCGACCGGGTCCTCGCCGTTGTGGATCGTGTAGAGACCGGATTCCAGGCTCATCGGCTCTGTCCTTCTTGCTGGTGGAGGTCGCCGGGGTCGCCGGCGATGAGGGGCCCCGCCCGCCCACCCCATCGCGCGTGGGATCGGTCGGGCAAGGAGCGTTCGGGAACGTCATTCGATCGAGTGAGGCGGATGGTGGAGCGGGAAGTCGGCGGGGCCGACTTCCCGTGTGGCGGTCAGGGGTTGGGGGTCGCGGTCGCCGTGGCGGTGGGGGTCGGGCGGTGGAGGTCGTGGTGGTGCTTGAGGACGGGGTAGATCCAGGCGACCAGGGCAAGGAGGAGGGCGAAGGGGAGGACGGTGTAGGCCGCGGCGGCGGCCGGGCTGTGCTGGGCGTGCGGGTTCTGGTCAGGCAGCGACATCGTCGGTGGGGGAGGGGTCGTCGGCGGGCGTCTTGAACTCTGCGGTGGGAAGGTCGAGTTCGGCCCACACCGTCTTGGCGTTGGGGTCCCGGGGCAGCGTGCCCCAGCGGTCGGCGAGCGCGTCGACGAGGGTGAGCCCCCGCCCCGACTGGGAGTCCGCCGGACAGACCATCGAGGGGAGCACGGGCCGGCGGTCGCCCCGGCAGTCCGAGACCTCGATCCGGAGCACGGTGGTGCACGCCCGGCGCGCGGTGGTGAGCGAGAGGTGCAGCTCGAACCCGCGCCCCGGCATGCGCCCGTGCGTGGAGGCGTTCGCGGCCAGCTCCGCGACGATGATCAGCGCGTGGTGAAAGGCCTCTGGCCAAAGGGAGTTGAGGGCCCAGGCGGTGAGCTGCTGTCTGGCGATCCGACGACCGGTCGCGGCCCCCTTGGGGGTGGCGGTGAGGAGCGCGGTGTGGGCGCGCGGCTCCGGTTCGTCGAGGGGGATTTCGGACTTCATGGGGAAAAGCCTGCCCCCCCGGGCTTAGGCTGACGACGCATCCGGTGGGCACGGTGAGTGCCTGTATGTGTGCGGAAAGTGTCACGTGACGGCGGTCGGCCGTGACCGGGAAATGGGGAGGTCGTCATGACCGAAGTTAAGGGAACCGGCGGAGACAGCGGCGACGTGGCTCGCCCGCAGCTCGACGAGGACCTGTCCGAGGTGTCGGACTTCCTGCGGGCGGTCGGCAAGCAGATCAAGCTGCTGCGCGAGCGGGCGGGCCTGACGCAGAAGGAGTTCGCCAAGCAGGTCGGGTACACCGAGAGCCTGATCGGGGCGGTGGAGCAGGGTAAGCGGACGCCGCAGCGGGAGCTGCTGGAGGCGGCGGAGAGGATCCTGGACGCCGGCGGGCTGTTGCTCGTCGTCGCGGACGACATCGAGAAGGCGAAGGCCAAGGCCCGTGTGCGGCACCCCGAGTGGTTCCGGGGGTACGCGGGAATGGAGTCCGTGGCGGAGGAGCTCCACTGTGTCAGCCTGTACGGTGTTCCGGGGCTGCTTCAGACCGAGGCCCATGCGCGTGCTGTCTTCTCGATGCGTCATCCAGTCCTGTCTGAGGACGTCATCGAGGCGCGCGTTGCGGCTCGCATGGCGCGGCAGGAGGTCCTCCTGAAGTGGCCCCGTGCGGTGTTCAGCTGGGTGATCGACGAGAGCGTGCTGCGTCGACCGTTGGGTGGGTGGGACATCCACGAGGCGCAGTTGCGCCATCTGCTGGAGGTCGGCAGCACGAGGGGGATGGTGCTTCAGGTTCTCCCGATGGACCGTACTGAGCACGCTGGTGTGGATGGCCCGTTCATCTTGATCACTCCGAAGGGCCGTCCGCAGATGGCCTATATCGAGGTGCAGACGAGCAGTAGGCTGATCACGGAGCAGGAGGAGGTCCGTATCATGAACGCCCGATACGGCACCCTCAGGGCGCAGGCGCACACTCCACAGGAGTCCGTGTCGTTGATCGAGAAGATTCTGGGAGAGCGATGAGCAGCGATTTGGTGTGGCTCAAGAGCAGCTACAGCGGCGCCGAGGGCGGTGAGTGCGTCGAGGTCGCCGAAGCGACGTCGACCGTCCTGGTGCGTGACTCGAAGGACACGTCCGGCCCCCACCTCACCTTCTCGCCGGCGGCTTGGGAGGCCTTCGTCGAGTTTGCGCAGTCGGTCTGACGACCAGTCTCCCCGCTCGGCACGCAGCGGCCGTCCACCAACCGGTGGACGGCCGCCTTCTGTGTGGGGCCCGTTCTCTCGCTGTAGGGGTTGTGGGCATGGCCTCCCGGAGCCCCGCTCCGTATCCTGAACGCGCGCTACAGCACCCTTACTTCAGGGAGAGCCATGAGCAGCGAACTGGTGTGGTTCAAGAGCAGCTACAGCGGCAACGAGGGCGGTGCTTGCGTCGAGATCGCCTGGCGCAAGAGCAGCCACAGCGGCGACGAGGGAGGCAACTGCGTCGAGGTCGCCGAGACGACGTCCGCCGTCCTCGTCCGTGACTCCAAGGACAAGTCCGGCCCGCACCTCACGTTCTCCCCGACCGCCTGGCAGTCCTTCCTCGAATTCGCCCGGTCCGTCTGACCTCCGGGTCTCGCGTGCGGCCTCCACCCGGCTGCTCCTCATGAGGCGGGCAGCGGAGGATGGCCGTAGCGTGAGGGTGTGGCGGAGCTAGTTCCAGCGCTCAGGGTGCTCCGTGGTCTGTCACTGGCAGAGCACGAGGGGGAGAGCACGCTGCTGCGAGCGCAAGGTTTTCACCCGCTGGATGTGACGACATACGCCCAGAACGGCGTTGAGCTGCACGCATCCATCTGGGAGCAGTCTCCAGTGCCGTACATCTGGCGGATCCTGCCTGCGCTGACGGGCGATGCCTACAGCGCGCTGTTCAACGACCTGCTTCCGCAGGGATACACCCCACTCACCGTGAGCGCCTACGACGTCGGGGAGGGCCCCCGGTTCACCTCGTTGTGGGCCACAGCCGGCCCCGTCCCCCCGATCATCGGTCGGCACGGTCTGGACGTCTTCGAGTTCCAGGCGGTGACCAACGAGCTCGCCGGGAACGGATTCCTGCCGTACGACGTGGCGGCCTATCCGTCACCCGACGGCCGGCCCTCCTTCGCGGCGCTGTGGCGGCCCGGCGCGCCCGCCGAACGGCTCGTCGAGCACAACATGTCGGAGAGCCTGCTGGAGCTGCGGCGTCGCGACTGGGAGCCGGCGGGCTATGTCCTGACGGCGCTGACCGGCTACGACGTGTTCCACGAGGCCCGGTACACCGCGATCTGGCAGCGCGGCGACGTCGTGAACAGCGAGGTACGGGTCGGGCTGTCGTTCGGCGATCTGCAGGTGCAGCACGACGGCCTCATGTCCCGAGGCTTCCGGCCGGCGCGGATGCGTGCCTACACCTTGCAGGGTGATCCGCTGACCAGGTGCGCCGGGATCTGGCGCAAGACGTATCTCACCGCCGCGGAAGAAGCCCTGCTGGACGACATGATGAAGCCGTTCATGGTCAAGTACCAGGTCCCGGGCGCGGCGGTGGCGCGGGCCGAGCACGGCCGCCTGGGCCTGTCCCGCGGGTTCGGCGTGGTCGACCCGGGATCGACCGAACTCGTCCGCCCCACCTCCCTGTTCCGCATGGCGAGCCTGTCCAAGCCACTGACCGCCGTCGCGGCCTTCCGGCTCATCGAGAGCGGCCGACTGGCACTGGGGGACCTGGTGTTCGGGCCGGGCGCGCGACTGGGGACCACCTTCGGAACCCAGCCGTATCCGGGCGACGTTCTGGGAATCACGGTCCAGCATCTGCTGGAGCACACGAGTGGGTGGGTGAACGTTCCGAACGACCCGATGTTCAACCATCTCACGTTGAGTCGGAACCAGTTGATCGACTGGATGCTCGGGCGACGGCCCGACGGGTCTCCCAATGCGCCGCTCGCCCACCCGCCGGGCCAGACGTACGAGTACCTCAACTTCGGCTACTGCGTGCTGGGCCGGGTCATCGAGGCCGTCACCGGCCAGACGTACGAACAGGCCGTCCGTGAACTGGTGCTGCAACCGTGCGGCATCACGGACATGTACCTGGCCGGCGACACGCTCGGCGACCGGCGCCCCGGTGAAGTCGTCTACACCGAGCGTGCCGGTGGTTCCGTGGGCCCGTACGACTTCCGCGTCTCCCGGATGGATGCGCACGGCGGCTGGCTGGCGACCGCGGAGGCCCTGGTCCGCTTCCTGGTGCACGTCGACGGCTTCCCGGAGGTCGGGAACATCCTCTCGCCCGGCTCTCTCGCCACGATGTACACCCGCACGACGGCCCACGACCCGACTGGCACACCGGTCACCTACGCCAAGGGCTGGCAGATCTCCGACGGGGGAAGCCGGTGGCACGACGGTGACCTGCCGGGCAGCATGGCCCTCATGGTCGGCACTGTCGACGACCGCTGCTGGGCCGTGCTCGTCAACGCCCGCGACTTCTCCCGCCTGCCGGAGATGCACGGGGAACTCGATGACCTGATGTGGCGGCTGGGCAGCGTGATCACCGACTGGCCCGTCCTCTCCACGTTCCGCTGAAACCCTTGACGTGCGCCGACTTCGCCCGGTCGTGAAGCGGGGTGCCGGGTCAGGAGGGCGTGATGTCCCAGGCCTGGCGCGGGTCGCCGTTCGCCACCTCCGCCAGCACGCTGCTCTTGCTCTCGATGGCCTGGATCACCAGGCCCTCGTCCCTCGCCTCGGCGATGACGTACCGGTCACCAACCCGGTCGAGCTGCCAGTGCTGGGTCGGGACGGCGGTGTTGCACGGCGCCAGGACGACGGGGCTGGCGGTGTTCCGCGGCGACTGGAGACACTGGCCCGGCTTCCCCACGCTCTCGATGAGGTAGCCCCGGTCGGTGGAGATCAGGTTCCAGTCCTGGTACTTGGAGCCGTTGGCCGGCCACGTGATGACGTTGGTCGACCTGTTGCTGCCGTCGGCGTCCAGCGCCTCGTTCACGACCTCGTTGTAGAACCGGACGTTCTGAACCACCCGGCCCTGGCGGACCTCACCGGCCGAGGCGGGACCGGCGGCGGCCAGGGTGCCACCGGCGACGAGGGCCGCCGCCACGGCTGCGGCCTTCTTGATGCTGAGCAAGATCTTCTCCTCTGTGGAATTCGTGGCCGGGACTGTTCGGCCACGATTGACAGAAGATCATCGAGGTCGGGTCCTGGCAACGCCTGATCATTCCAATGGAGTCGACGCGCGGTGCGGATTAGCTCGATCGGTGCAAGGGAGGCGGCTGGGAATCACAGGGGGACAATCTCCCAGAGCTGGCGCGGGTGATCGGTCCGCACTCTTTTCACCATGCAGTTCTCGGTAGGGGAGGAGCATGTTTCGCCCACTCCGCCTTCCAGTACGTAATTGTGGTCCGCGGCCTCGTTGATGACGAACTTGTCACCCGCCGAGATCAGCCGCCACTCCTGGGTCGGCACATAGGGGTTGCACGGTGCCAGGGTGGCGGGCTCCTCGGCCTCCAGGGGTGCCTGCATACAGTTCTGATGTTTTTCATTTCGAATGAGGTATGCCCCTCCTGTGGCGGGGACGAGATCCCAGTTCTCCGAAGGCTGGTTGAATCCCGAAGTCACCTTGACGGGGCCCTGGGGGTAGAAGGAATAGATCCACCAGCCCGACGCCGCGTTGCGAAAGCGGACCTTCTGGAATTCGTTCGCCTGGCCGTCGGGGATTGTCGCTCCCGCAAGGGCCAGGGTGATTGCCGCGACGGTCGGGATCCTCTTGCTCCTGAACAACTCCGCTCCCCTGGTGGGCCCAATGGATGGTGTACACACTCTGCACCTGGGGCGGTGGAACGCCTATCACCCGGCTCGGGAAGCCCCGGCCGCGTGTCGTCTGCGACGGCCGCCTGCCGTGTGGGATCGCCCCCCACCCGCCTGCTGGATCTCGGCGATCGACCTCGGGTGGTCCGGGGCGGGGTCAGCTGTTCAGCACGCACACGGACTGGAAGCCCGTGGTGTTGACGATCTCTTCCCCGTCCAGGAGTTGGAGATCGGGGTCTCCCGTGGCGCCGGGCTGTCGGAAGAGCAGGACGGTGTGACCGGTCTCGTTGTAGAAGTCACGGCCCATCCACACGTTCTTGCAGTCGCCGACCTTGTGCTGCGAGGGGTCGCTGATCCTGGTGACGACATCGACCGTCCTGGTCCGGGTCGGCTGCTGGGGGTCCTCGTAGACGTAGAAGCGGGTGTGGCTGTCGGCGGCCGTCGGAACGGTGGTGCCGGCCCACCACGCGATGGCGGCAGCGGCCAGAACGAGTGTCCTGCGTCCCACGGGCGCTCCTGGGGGATGGGATGGAAGGGGCTTCCCTGCCGACGGCGGGCGAATGGCGGGCCCGGCTTCGCGGCAGCGCGAAGCCGGGCACACGGCGGGCGGTCAGTTGGGCAGGACCTTCACCGAGTGGATGCCGCTGAGGTCGGTGATCTCCGTGCCGTCCGGGAGCTGGCCCGTGGCAGTGCCGGAGCAGTCGTTGGTGGCGAAGAGCTGGATGGTGTTGCCGGTCTCGTTGTAGACGTCACGGCCGATGGTGACGGCCTTGCAGCTGCCGACCTTCTGTTGGGACGACTGCGGGTTGACCGCATCGGCGGGGACGACGTCGATCGTCTTGGTCCGGGTCGGGTTCTGGGGGTCCTCGTAGGCGTAGAAGCGGGTGTGGCTGTCGGCGACCGCCGGGGCGGTGGTCACCATCGTCGACAAGGCGGCGCCCGCCAGTGCCAGTGCGAAGAACCTGAGCTTCACAGCTCATCTCCTTGGAGTGGGTCGTTGCGTTCCGGAGGGGCGACCCGCGGCCGATGCTTCGGGCGGGGCCCGGGGAACCGGTACCCATGCGCCGTCCCCTCGCCGCCGAACGGTTCGCATGTCCACCCGGACAGGGGATTGTGTACGAACATATGGAAGGCTCCCGGCGGGTGGCCGGCTCGGCGCGATGCCTGCTTGCTGTGTGAAGGGCTCACGTTCGCGCGGGCGTCAGGTCATGTCCGCTTCACCGGATCTGAGGAAGCGTGAGTCCGTTTGTGGATGTTATGGCAGGATCGGGAGCCGGAAGCACACGTTGTGCAGACGATCCCTTGGTGCGATGACCACATCGGCGGGGGCGGCCCGGTCACGAGGCCGACCGCATGCCACCAGGGTGAGGGTCCGCGCGCCGTGGGTTCCCGTACCTGACCAGCAGTCAGCACGAGCATCCGTCCCTGCTGCGCCGTGACACGGCGCCCCTGTCCGGAGGACACGCCTCACCCATGTCACCCATGTCCCGTTCGACTGTCACCGCGATACCGCCCCGCCGCAACAGGCGCGGCCTGCCGCTCCTGATCGCAGGGGCCACCACCGCGTTCGGCCTGCTGGCCTTCGCGGGCACCGCCCACGCCGACGCCGCCGTCCGCATCGCCGGCCCGGTCGGCCCGGTCCCGGTGAACACGCCCTACACCGTCACCGTCGACCTCCCCAACACCAACCCCGACCCCAGGTCCAAGGCCCCCCTGGTCAACATCGCCCTGTCCGGCGCCGCAGCCACCGTGACCTCCGCACAGACCTCGGACGAAGACTGGTGGTGCGACTTCACCGCCGGTTCGTCCGGTAACTGCCACCACCTGGCGACGGCCAGCACTCCGGTGTCGATCACCCTCACCGTCGTCCCCACCGCGGGCGGGACCGTCACCGCCCGGGCCGAGGCCGTTAACATCCTCGAACAGTCGATCGGCACCGACACCACCAGCACGCAGGTCAGCGCGCCGACCCCGACCGCCACGCCCACGCCGACGGCCACCGCTACGGCGACGCCCACTGCCACGGCGACGCCCACCGCGACCGCCACCGCGACCTCCACCCCGACCGTCACGCCCACCGCCACGCCCACCGCCACGTCGACGCCCACCACCACGCCGACCCCGACCGGCACGCGCACCCCGACCGCCACGGCGACGGCCACGGCCTCCACCAGCCCCAGTGGCAGCCCGACGACCACCCGCCCGTCCAGCACCGCCACCGGGGCCACCACCAGCGCCACCACGGCTGCCACCACTGCCGCCGCTGCTGCCCCGAGCGGCACCGCAAGCTCCCCTGCCGCCGCCCCCGTCGCCCGGACCGGGACCGGCAGCGGAAGCCTCGCCGACACCGGCACCCAGACCATCGCGCTGACCACCGGTGCCGCCCTCCTGACCGCAGCCGGCGCCGCGGCCGTCATCGTCGCCCGCCGCCGCACCGCCTCGGGCCGCCACCAGTGAGTTGAGCCGCTGACCCCGTGGGCCCCCTCTTCCGGGAGGGGGCCTCGGTGTCCGGCCGTCCTCCTCGCCTTCGCGAAGTCCGGCCGACGAGGCCGGAATCAGGGGTGGACGAGCTTGAACCTGACGAACTCCTCGTTGACGACGAAGATCTCCTCCTCGGCGGCCAGCCACCGCTTGCGGTCCTTCAGCTTGCTGGTCTTGATCCTCTTCTTCGAGTCCGCCACCTTGAGGTAGAACTCGTCGCCGCCCAGATCCTCGATCTGCCAGCGGGTGCCGCAGTTGCTCTTCTCCAGCCTGACGTCGGTTCCGTAGAGGCACCACGTCCGGTACTCGCCCCAGTTGGCGGACGTCGACTCGATGCTGTAGGTGAGGTCGTCGGCGTGCAGGGTGAAGACCAGGGCGGTGCCGTTGCCCGGCTGGTTCGTCAGCAGCGCGTAGTCCCAGCCGGCGTAGACCTCGTACGTCGCCCCGCGGCCCGAGTTGGCCTGGACGAGGTAGACGGGGTCGAAGACGGTTTCCCGCTTCGACGCCGTGGGGTGGGCGAAGTCCGCGGGGAGCCGGTGACCGGCGGCACGGGTCGCGGCGTCCTGGGCCGACGACCCCGGGGCGGTGCCCGCCAGCAGGGCGAGGCAGCCGGCCGCGGCGACCGCCGTGCGTCGCAGCGATCGGTGCAGCAGCAGTGACTTCCACATGGGCGTACCCCTCGGCGTTCGGTGTGGTCGGTGCCCGGTTCGTCGGCGATCCTTGCCGTCCGGGAACCGGACTTCCACGGATGGTTCCGGGGGGCAGTGGAAGTCACACGGACGAGTGGGCCTCGGGGCGTCGATCCTCGAAAACACGGGCGATCACCGGCAACGGGTCGCACCGGGCCTGAACGCGAACCGCCGGGGCCGGCGTCACGAAG
>NZ_JBHVER010000164.1:0-18610 GCF_042802195.1 Kitasatospora sp. NPDC057500
GTGCCGAACGGGTTCAGCCGTCCTGGTGCTGCTCCTCGGGGGGTGCCTGCTCGCCCTGCGGCTGCTCCTGCTCCTGCTGCTGCGGCTGTTCCTGCGGAGGCTTCGGCTCCTCCTGCCGGGTCTGGGGCTGCGGCTGGGCCGGCTGGGTCGGCCGCGGGTTGGGGTTGCGCGACGGCCGGGTGGGCGTCTGGGGCCGTCCGGGCCAGGTCGGGGCGACGTCGGTCGGTGAGCCGCTGCCCGAGCCCGGGCTCGCCGAGGGGTCCTGCTTCGGCGCCGGGTCGGGGATGTGGACGGTCTCGAACTCCTTCTCCGGCATGCCCCGGACGGCGTCGTTCATCGCCATCTGCCAGATCGGCCCGGGCCCGGTGGCGCCGAAGACCTCGTCGAACCACTTGCCGCCGATCCGGATGTTGCGCATCTTCACGCCGCCGGCCGGGCCGCCCAGCCAGACCGAGGCGGCGAGGTTACCGGTGTAGCCGCTGAACCAGGCGGACTTCTTCTCGTCGGAGGTGCCGGTCTTGCCGGCGATCTGGCGGTCGTCGGCGAGGCCGAGGTCGCGCCCGGTACCGCCCTTCTCGGTCACGCCGAGCAGCACGGTGTTGATGACGTCGGCGGTGCTCTCGGAGAACACCCGCTCGCACTTGGCGGGACTGACCGGGACCTCCTTGCCGTCCATCGTGGTGATCCCGCTGATCGCGACCGGCGTGCAGTAGGTGCCGCGGTTGGCGAAGGTCGCGTAGACGTTGGCCATCACCAGCGGGCTCACCTCCTGGGTGCCCAGGCCCAGCGCGGGCAGTTCCTCCAGCGGCTTGCCGCTCGCCTTGGTCAGCACGCCGAGCTTGTTGGCCATCTGCTTGACCGCGCAGAGGCCGATCTCCTGCTCCATCTGCACGAAGTAGGTGTTGACCGAGAGCGCCATCGCCGCCTTGAGCTCGTACGGGCCGACCTCGCCCGCCGACTCGTTGGGGACGGAGCCGCCCTTCTTGCCCTTCTCCAGGTTCTTCCAGGTGCCGTCGCAGGTGCTCATCGTCGGCCAGTCCATCTTGTTCGGCGACGGGTAGGACTGGGTGGAGGTGAGCCCCGCCTCCAGGCCGGCGGCGGCCACGATCGGCTTGAAGTTGGAGCCCGGCTGGAAGCCGTTGCCGCCGCCCATCGCCGCGTCCACGTTGTAGTTGACGACCGTCTGGTTCTTGCCCGGGTCGATCCCGTACGGACGGGTCTGGGCCATCGCGAGGATCTTCCCGGTGCCCGGTTCCACCATGGTGATCGCCGCCGACACCTCGTCGGTGACCTTCACCTTGCTGGTCACCGCCTTGAGCGCGGCCGCCTGCTTGACCGGGTCGAGGGTGGTGTGGATGGACAGGCCGCCCATGTCCCACAGCTTCTTGCGCTCGGCGGCGCTCTTGCCGAAGACCGGGTCCTGCTTGATCACGTGCTTGACGTAGTCGCAGAAGAAGCCCATGCCCGCGTCGGCGGTGATGCAGCCGTTCTGCGGGGCCTGGTAGTGCAGCACGACCGGCCCGGTCTTGGCCTCCTTGGCCTGCTCCGCGGTGATGTGCCGGTTCTCCAGCATCTTGTCGACCACGGTGTCGCGGCGCTTGCGCGAGGCCTCGGGGTGCGCCTTGGGGTCGAACTGGGAGGGGTTCTGCACCAGTCCGGCCAGGGTGGCCGCCTCGGCGACGGTGAGGTCCTTGGCGTTCTTGCTGAAGTAGCGCTGGGAGGCCGCCTGGATCCCGTACGCCTGCTGGCCGTAGTAGGTGATGTTCAGGTAGTTGGTGAGGATCTGGTCCTTGGTCAGCTCCTCCTCCAGCTTGATGGCGTACTTCAGCTCCTGGATCTTGCGGCCCAGGGTCTTGCGCTGGGCCTCCCGGACCGCCGCCTTGTCGTCGCCGGCCTTCTCGACGTTGACGTTCTTCACGTACTGCTGGGTCAGGGTCGACGCGCCCTGCACGGCGGTGCCGCTCTCCGCGTTCTTGGTGATCGCCCGCAGGACGCCCTTGAGGTCGACCGCGCCGTGCTCGTAGAAGCGCGCGTCCTCGATGTCCACCTGGGCCCGGCGTATCAGCGGGCCCATCTCCTCGGCGGTGATCACCCGGCGGTCGCGCTCGTAGACCTTGGCTATCTGCTGGCCCTTGGCGTCGTATATCCAGCTGGCCTGGGTCAGCGGCGGGGTCTTGAGGTCGTCGGGGATGGTGTCGAACTCCTCCACGGTGCCCTTCATCCCGAGCCCGAGCGCACCGGCGGCGGGCAGCGCGATGCCCGCCAGCAGGACGCCCGCGAGAGTGCTGTAGCCGAGGAACTTCACGCCGTGGCCGAGCAGGCCGAGCGGGGTCTCGCGGCGCCGGGGGCGCGGCACCCAGGTGTCGAGGGGCTCCGGGGAGGGCGTGCGGCGGCTTCTCCGTGACATAGTCGGAACACTACGTCCACGAAAACCGCCTGTGGGGCCGGTGTTGGCCAACCTTTGTCACAAATCGGCGACAGATCGGCACTGTTGGGCATGGCGGGACGGTCGGCTCGGGGCCGGGGCCGGTCGGGAAGGGGTCGTTCGCCGACGTTCGACCGCGCAGGGGGCCGGCCGGACCGTTCGGGCGGCGCCGCGCCGTCAGCCCTCGCGCTTCCTGCGCCGCAGCCCGAACACCGCGCCGGCCACCGCGAGCAGGAACGCCACCCCGAGCACCTGGTCGCCGGTGCCGGCCGGGGAGGAGGGCGGGTTGCCCCCGCCGCCCCCGCCGGCCCCGCCGCCCCCGCCGGCCTCGGGCGGCGAGGCGGACGCCGGGGCGGACGGGGCGGGCGTGGCGCTCGGCTGCGGTGCGAGCGTGTCGGGCAGTTGGTCGTCGTCCAGCGGCGACCGCCAGACCGGGCTGTCCTTGCCCTCGGTGCCGTAGAGCAGTGCCCGGCCGTCGGCACTGAAGGTGACCGACTCGCCCTGGCGCTGGAACGGCGTGGAGAGCGACTCGCCCCCGCTCGGCGCGCCGTCCTTCCAGCGGTAGAGGGTGGCCGAGAAGTAGCCGCGCAGCACCAGCCGGGTGCCGTCCGGCGAGAAGGCGCCGTCGGTGGTCCACGGGGCGTCGGCGATCCGGCGGAAGGTGTTGACGCCGGTCGCGGAGAGCTGCTCGGGGCCCTGGTAGAGGCCGTCGCCGCCCTGCTTCTTGCCGGCGATGTAGGCGCGACCGGTCACCGGGTGGACCATCAGCGCCTCGGCGTCGCGCGGGCCGTCCTCGTAGCGGACCTTGTAGCGGGTCACCTGCACGGTCTGGTCGTGGAGTTCGGCGGGCTCGGCGAAGGCGTAGATCCAGACCTCGGGCCACTTGCCGCCGAGGTTGTCGCCGATGTCGCCGACGTAGAGCCGGCCGTCCGGGCCGAGCGAGACCGCCTCGACGTCGCGCGGCTCGACGCCGCGCAGGGTGACGGTGGCGACGGTGCGGCCCCGGGAGTCGACGGCGTAGACGTAGGGGCCGTCGTCGCTGTCGTTGTGCGTCCAGTAGACGCCGGGGTGGCGCCGACTGGCCGCGAGACCGCTGGACTCGGTGATCCGGGGGTCGCCGATGGTGAACGCCTCACCGCCGCCGTCCGCCGCGCGGGCCGGCGGGGCGCCGAGCACGGCGGTGCCGCAGGCCGCGGCGGTCGCGCAGGCGGCGGCCAGCAGCGCGGCGGGGAGCCTCGTCGTTCGCATCCTCAGCACCGGTCGATCCTCCCACGCGCCCCGGCCCGGGGACCGGCCGGACCTTTTTCGTCATCTTGACGAGAATAGGTTCCGGCCAATACCGTCATCACGACGATAAGGAGCTGTCCATGGCCGACATCACCAAGCGCTTCGGGCTGCGCCACCTGCGCGCCCTGCCCACCGCCCACATCCGCCACGTCCGGCGCGGCCGCCTCACCCACGACGGCACCGGCCTCGCCTTCTGGTTCCGCCCGCTCACCGCCGCGCTCTCCGAGGTCCCGGTCGACGACCGCGAGCTGGCCATGCTCTTCCACGCCCGCACCGCCGACTTCCAGGACGTCACCGTCCAGGGCACCCTCACCTACCGGATCACCGACCCGGCCACCGCCGCCGCCCGCGTCGACTTCGGCATCGACCCCGACACCGGCGCCTGGCGCTCCGCCCCGCTCGACCAGCTCGCCACCCTGCTCACCGAGACCGCCCAGCAGCACGCGCTCGGCCTGCTCGCCCGCACCCCGCTCGCCGCCGCGCTGGCCGACGGCGTCACCGCCGTCCGCGAACGGATGGCCGCCGGGCTCGCCGCCGAACCCCGGCTGGCCGAGACCGGGCTCGCCGTCATCTCCGTCCGGGTGGTCGCGCTGCGTCCCGAGCCGGAGGTGGAGCGCGCGCTGCGCACCCCCGCCCGCGAGCTGGTCCAGCAGGAGGCCGACCGGGCCACCTTCGAGCGGCGGGCCGTCGCCGTCGAGCACGAGCGCGGAATCGCCGAGAACGAGCTCGCCAACCGGATCGAACTCGCCCGGCGGCAGGAGCAGCTGATCACCCAGCAGGGCGCCAATAGCCGGCTCCAGGCCGAGGACGAGGCGGTCGCCGACCGGATCCGCACCGACGCCGAGGCCCAGCGCCGCACCCGCCTGGCCGGCGCCGAGGCCGAGGCCGCCCGCGCCCTCGGCGAGGCCAAGGCCGCCGCCGAGGCGGCCTGGCTGGCGGCCCACCAGCAGGCCGACCCGGCCGTGCTGCGGGCGCTGGCGCTGATGCGCCTCGCCGAGCACCTGCCGCGGATCGACAGCCTCACCCTGACGCCGGACGTGCTCACCGGCCTGCTCGCCAAGCTCGGCGCGACCGGCGGCGAGGGGGCGGCGCGATGACGCTCGCGCCCCGGGTGGTCCTGGTCCACCGCCGCACCGAGTACCAGGAACTGCTCGACCACCACGGCACGCCAGGCCAGGCCGCGTACTTCCTGAGCAGCCGCGGCCGGTCGGTCGAGGAGATCGAGTTGCGCCACCGGCGGCAGGGCCTGGCACTGGCCGAGGCGGCCGGCGCGGTGCCGCTCGACTGGCGGCGCACCCGGGTCGAGCGCGCCGACCTGCCGCGGTTCCTCTTCGAGCCGGAGGACGTGGTGGTCGTGGTCGGCCAGGACGGCCTGGTCGCCAACGTCGCCAAGTACCTGGACGGCCAGCCGGTGGTCGGCGTCGACGCGGAACCCGGCCGCAACCCCGGCGTGCTGGTCCGCCACCGGGTGGCCGACCTGGCGCGGCTGCTGCCGGCCGCCGTCGGCCCGGGCCGTGAGCGGCGCACCGAGGAGCGGACCATGGTGGAGGCGGTGGCCGACGACACCCAGCGGCTGCTGGCGCTCAACGAGGTGTACGTCGGCCAGCCCGGGCACCAGACGGCCCGCTACCGGCTGGCCGTCGAGGAGCCGTCCGCCGGTGCCCCGGACGAGGGCGAGCCGCAGGCCTCGTCCGGCGTCCTGGTGGGGACCGGGACGGGCGGTACCGGGTGGTGCCGCTCGGTCTGGCTGGAGCGCGGCGGCCCGCTCGCGCTGCCGGAGCCGGGCACCCCGGCGCTCGCCTGGTTCGTCCGCGAGGCCTGGCCCTCCCCCGCCACCGGCACCGGGCGGGTGCACGGGCTGCTCGACGCCGGCCGCCGGCTGGTCCTGACGGTCGAGTCGGACCGCCTGGTGGCCTTCGGCGACGGCGTCGAGAGCGACGCGCTGGACCTGGCCCGGGGCCAGAGCGTGCGGGTGGGCGTGGCCGCCGCCCGGCTGCGGCTGCTGGGGTGAGGCCCGGCCTCCGCGGCCGGGCCTCCGCGGGCGGGCCTCCGCGGGCGGGCCTCCGCGGCCGGGCGTCACCGGTCAGGCGTCCCGCAGCCGGGCCTCACCAGCCAGGCGTCACCGGTCAGGCGTCCGCCGTGCGCTCCTCCGGGCGGCGGACCACGACCACCGGACAGTGCGCGTGCTGGATCATCGCCTGGCTGGTGGAACCCAGCAGCAGGCCCGCGAAGCCGCCCCGGCCGCGGGCGCCGAGGACCAGCAGCTGCGCCTCACGGCTCGCCTCGATCAGCGCCGGCCGGGTGTGCGCCTCCACGACCTCGGAGCGCACTTCGACGTCCGGGTACTTCTCCCGCCAGCCGGCCAGGGCCTCCGCGAGCGCCCGTTCCTCCTGGTCGGGCCAGCTCGTGCTCGGGTGCGCGATGTGCAGGGCGGTCAGCGGGGCACGGCGGGCGGAGGCCTCGGCGAAGGCGAAGCCGAGCGCCTCGGCGCCCACGCCGGTGCCGTCCACCGCGGCCAGCACCGGGCCCTGCGGGTCCGGCCGGCCACGGACGATCAGCACCGGGCAGTCGGCGTGCGCGGCCAGGTGCACCGCCACCGAACCGATCAGCAGCGCGCCGAACCGGCCGAGCCCGCGGCTGCCGACCACCACCAGGGCGGCCTCCCGCGAGTGGCGGGCGAGCACGGTCAGCGGCTCGCCGGTGAGCAGCTCGGTCTCGACCTCCAGCTCCGGCTCCAGCGCCTCGACCCGCGCCCTGGCGTCCACCAGGATGCCCTCCGCCTGGTGCCGCAGCCCGCCCTCCGGCGGGCCCTCCTGGGCCGGGCCGAGCGGTACCCGCATCAGCGGCCAGATGAACGCGTGCACGATCCGCAGCCCGGTGCCGCGCAGCCGCGCCTCGCGGACCGCGACGTCCACGGCGGCCAGGCTCGCCTCCGAGCCGTCGACACCCACCAGCACCCGGTCACTCATCGCCGACCTCCTGCTCCCGCTTCTCGTCCCGCTCGTAGGGGACGACGGCGACCGGGCAGGGCACGTGGTGCAGGACGGCGTGCGCGACGGCGCCGACGTGCGCGCCCAGCGGCGAGCGGCGGACCCGCCGCCCGATCACCACCAGCTCCGCACCCGCCGCGCGATCGGCGAGCACCTTGGCCGGGCGGGCGTTCACGGCCTCCTCGACCACCTCCACCTGCGGGTGCTTCTCCCGCCACGGCTTGACCACCCGGGCCAGCTCGCCCTTGGCGTACACCAGCATCTCGCCGGTCACGTCGACGCTGGCCGCGATGCCCGCGTACTGGTACGTCGCCGGCAGCGTCCACGAGTAGACGGCCCGCAGCCGCAGGCCGCGCCGCTGCGCCACCTCGAAGGCGTGGGCGAGCACCGCGTCGGCACCCTCGAACGGGTCGACACCGACCACCACCTCGCGCGGCCCGGCCTCGGCCTCCTCCCCCTCCTCCTCGCCGCGGCGCACCAGCACCACCGGGCAGTCCGTCCGGGCGAGCACCCGCTGGCTCACCGACCCGACCAGGAACCCGGCCACCGCGCCGAACCCGCGCGAGCCCAGCACCAGCAGTTCCGCCGGCGCCCCGTCCGGCTCCTGCGCCCCGCTGACCTCGTCGACCAGCGCCCTCACCGGATCATTCGGCACCTGCACGGCCTGGACCACCAGCTCCGGCCAGCGCTCCTTCACCCGCAGCTCGGCGTCCCGCAGCGTGACGTCCGCCTGCCGCCGGGCCAGATCCACCGTCCCCAGCACCGACAGCGGCGTCACCACCGGCGGCCACGCCAGCACCACCTTCAGCGGCGTCCCGCGCCGCGCCGCCTCCTCCGCCGCCCAGTCCAACGCGGCAAGGCTCTCGGGCGAACCATCGACACCGACGACGACGGACCTTGGCATGACGACCTCCGGCAGTTGCGAACGGGTTGCGGCCGGGCCGGGTGGAGGCCCGGCCGCACCCACCACCCTTCCCGCCCCCGACCAGCACACCCAGGGTCCAAGGTCCCCGCAACCCGGCCGACGGTCCCCTCGGCGCTCCCGGGCCCGGCGGCACTCAGGGGAGGGTGAGGATGCGGGGGCCGGACTCGGTGATGGCGACGGTGTGTTCGATGTGGGCGGCGCGGGTGGCGTCGGTGGTGCGGAGGGTCCAGCCGTCGGGGTCGGTGGTGTGGGTGTCGGTGCCGCCGGCGATCAGCATGGGTTCGATGGCCAGGACCAGACCGGGCTTCAGGGGGAAGCCGCGGCCGGGGCGGCCCTCGTTGGGGAGGTGCGGGTCCTCGTGCATGCGACGGCCGATGCCGTGGCCGCCGAAGCCTTCGAGCAGGCCGTAGCGGGCGGTGCGGGCGACCGTGCCGACGGCGTGGGCGATGTCGCCGGTGCGGTTGCCGACCAGGGCGGCGGCGATGCCCGCCTCCAGGGCCCGGCGGGTGGTGTCGATCAGGCGGAGGTCCTCGGGGCGGGGCGTGCCGACGGTGAAGCTGACGGCGGCGTCGCCCGCCCAGCCGTCCAGGACGGCGCCGCAGTCGATGCTCACCAGGTCGCCGTCGCGCAGCCGGTAGCCGTCGGGGATGCCGTGGACCACGGCGTCGTTGACGGAGGCGCAGATGACGGCCGGGAACGGCACGGGGGCGAACGACGGCCGGTAGCCGAGGAACGGCGAGGTCGCCCCCGCCTCCCGCAGCACCCCGCGGGCCACCTCGTCCAGTTCCAGCAGGCTCACCCCGACGGCGGCGGCCCGTTCCACCTGCGCGAGCGCCGTGGCGACCACCCGTCCGGCCTCCCGCATCGCGGCCAGTGCCGCCTCCGACTTGAGCTCCACCACGACGTCCTCCGACCCGTTCGATCCAATTCTTATACCGGTATTTGTATCACGGTCAATGAGGTGGCCTACCATCGGGGGCATGGTGAGGACTCCGCTGACCCCCGGGGAACGCGAGCGCGGCGAGCGCTTCGGTGTGCTGCTGCGCGAGGCGCGGGGCGGGCGCAGCATGGTCGAGGTGGCGGCGGCGGCCGGGGTGTCGGCCGAGACGCTGCGCAAGATCGAGACCGGGCGGGCGCCGACGCCGTCGTTCTTCACCGTCACGGCGCTGGCGTACGCGCTGGGCCTCTCGCTGGACGAACTGGCCGCCGCCTGCGCGGCCCCCGTCGAGGACGAGGGCCAGGCGCTGTCGGCCTGACGCGGCGGCGGCCGGCGGTCCGGCGGGGCCGGCGGGGTCGGCGGCTCAGGCGGTGATGCCGCCGTCCAGGACGAGGTCGGCGCCGACGGTGAAGGCGGACTCCTCGGAGGCGAGGTGGAGGACGGCGGCGGCGACCTCCTCGACTGCGCCGGCGCGGCCGGCCGGGACGCTGTCCTTCATCCGGTCGGCCTTGTCGGAGGCGCTCTCGCCGGGCTGGGAGGACATCGTGGTGTCGATCGGGCCCGGGCTGACCAGGTTGATCCGCACGCCGTCGGCGATGTGGTCGCGGGCGGCGCTGCGGGTCAGGGTGGCGACGGCGGCCTTGGAGACGGCGTAGGCGCCGAGGTTCTCGACCCGCAGATGGGTGCCGAGGTTCGAGGAGATGTTGACGATCGCCCCGCCGCCGTTCGCGCGCAGATGGGCGATCTGGTGCTTCATCGCGTACCAGGTGCCGGTGAGGTTGGTGTCGATCAGCCGCCGCCACTCCTCGTCGGCGACGTCGGCGATCGGGCCGAGGCCGCCGAGGACGCCCGCGTTGTTGACCGCGACGTCCAGGGCGCCGAGGTGCTCGACGGTCTCGCGCACCAGGCGGGCGGCGTCGGCGGCGTCGGAGACCGAGCCGGTCAGGGCGACGGCGGTGCCGCCCTCCCGCTCGACGAGCGCGACGGTCTCGGCAAGCGCGCTCGCGGTGCGGCCGGCGACGGCGACGCGGGCGCCCTCGCGGGCGAAGGCGAGGGCGACGGCTCGGCCGATGCCGCTGCCGCCACCGGTGACCAGGACGGACTTGCCGGTGAAGCGGGTGGTGCTGCGGGTCATGCGAGTGCTCCTCGATCGAGGGTCTAAATTGACCGTTCGGTTCAGAATAAGGACAGCAGAAAGAGCATGAGCAGGAGAGAGTGGGCGGCCGTTCAGTCCAGCAGGGCCAGCGCCTGCTCGGCGGCGTCGCGCAGCCGGGCCGAGCCGTCGCCGGCCTTGCCGATCACCCGCATGCCCTGGAACAGCACCAGCAGCATCCGGGCGAGCGCCTGCGGGTCACGGCCCCCGGACAGTTCGCCCTGGGCCTGCGCCCGGACCAGCGCCGCGGTCAGCACGGTCTCCAGGTGCTGCAGACTGGCCTCCACCCGGCGGGCGGCGTCCGGATCGTGCGGGGCCAGCTCCACCGCGGTGTTGGTGACGAAACAGCCCCGCCGCCCGCCGCACTCGCCGGCCGCGGCGGATTCGCCGGCGAAGCGGCGGACCAGGGCGCGGACGGCCGGGAGGACCGGCCCGGGCTGCGACAGCTCGGTCAGCAGCGCGGGTTGCTGCTGCTGACCGTACCGCTCCAGCGCGCGCAGGTAGAGCTCGCGCTTGCTGCCGAAAGTGGCGTAGACGCTGGCGCGGGCGATCCCCAGGTGATCGACCAGGTCGGCCATCGAGGTGGCCTCGTAGCCGCGCCGCCAGAACAGCTCCAGTGCCGACTGGAGTGCCGCGTCGGGGTCGAATTCCTTGGTTCGCGCCATGCCTGAAAGGTAGTCGATTCCAGATCGATCGGTCAAGAAAGAAGCCGGGAAGCCGACCCGCCCGGTCGGGACGGGTCGGCGCGGACGGTTCAGCCCTCGGCGAGGTGGCGTTCCACGGTGGCGACCTTGCTGGTCAGGCCGTCGGTGACCCCGGCGCGGTCGTCGATCTTGATGACGGTGCTGACCCGGTTGCTGTAGGCCTTGACCGCCTCGATCGCCTCCCGGACGACCGGCATCACCTCGTCCCACTCGCCCTCGATGCTGGTGAACATGGCGTCGGTGCGGTTGGGCAGCCCGCTCGCGCGGACCACCTTCACGGCGGCGGCGACCGCCTCCCCCACGTCCTCGCCGACCCCTAGCGGGGTGACCGAAAAGGCTGCGATCACGGCTGCGTCTCCTCCCAGTGCGGGCCGATGGCCGGGCGGCCCCGGTCGACCGCCCAGCCGTGGGCCACCAGGCTAGCGAGCGGATCAGACGACGGTCGGCAGCGGCGGGTCGACCGCCAGCGGGGCGGAACTGCGGGCGCGGTGCTGGGCCGCCCAGGTGGTGAGGGCGACCGTGCAGGCGTGGTCGAGGTGGCGCAGCCCGGACCAGTCGAGCTCGACCGGCCGGTCCGCCGGGAGGCGTTCGAGGGTGTCCAGCAGCCGGGGCAGCCGCAGGAAGGTGGCGTTGCCGCTCAGCCGCACGCGCAGCGGGCGCTCGCCGGTGCCGGGGGCGGCCGGCGGTTCCTCCACACCGATCTGCAGGTGGGAGGTCTGCCAGGCGGACTTGGCGACGGCGAGGCCGACGCCGATCAGCACCCCCTCGAACAGGTCGGTGGTGATCACCGAGACGGTGGTGACGACGAGCACCGCCGCCTCGCCCCGGTGGTCGCGGCAGAGCGCGGCGATCCGCCGCAGCGGGACGAGCTTGGCCCCGGCATGGACCAGGACGGCGGCCAGCGCGGTGAGCGGGACCAGGTCGAGCACGCCGGGCAGCAGGGCGGTGAACAGCAGCAGCCAGCCGCCGTGCATCACCCGGGAGGCCTTGGTGCGGGCGCCGGCCTGGACGTTGGTCGCGCTGCGGACGATCACGGCCGTCATCGGGAGCGCGCCGAGCAGGCCGCAGAGGGTGTTGCCGACGCCCTGGGCGGTGAGTTCGCGGTCGTAGTGGGTGCGCGGGCCGTGGTGCATCCGGTCGACGGCGGCGGCGCTGAACAGGGTCTCGGCGGAGGCGATCAGGGTGAAGGCGAGGATGGTGCCGACGCCGGCCGTGGTGGCCAGGGCGCCGAGCGCGGCATGGTCGGGCAGCCGGACGACGTCGAGCAGGCCGGCCACCTCGACCCGGGCCACCGGCAGGTCGGCGACGGCGGTGACGACGGCCGCCAGGCCGACGGCACCGAGCGGGCCGGGCAGCGCGCGGGCGAGGCGCGGCGGCAGGTACTTCCAGGCGACCAGCACCAGCAGGGTGGCCGTGCCGAGCGCCACCGCGCTGGGGTTGGCGGCCCCGGTCGCGGCGTCGCGCAGCAGTGCGGGCAGGCCGGCGATCTTCTCCGGCCCCGACCCGGGCCCGCGGCGGTCGGCGAGCGCGTACAACTGGCCGAGCACCAGGGTCAGGCCGATGCCGGCCAGCATGCCGTGCACCACCGAGGCCGACATGGCCCGGAACCAGCGGCCCAGCCGCAGGGCGCCCATGGCGAGTTGGAGCAGGCCGGTGAGCAGGACCAGGACGCCGAGGGCACCCAGGCCGTACTCCTGGACGGCTTCGTGGACGAGGACGGTCAGGCCGGCGGCCGGGCCGCTGACCTGGAGGCTGCTGCCGGGCAGGGCGCCGACCACCAGGCCGCCGACGATGCCGGTGACCAGGCCGAGCTCGGCGGGTACGCCGGAGGCGACGGCGACGCCGACGCAGAGCGGGAGGGCGACCAGGAAGACCACCAGGGAGGCGGGCAGGTCGTGGCGCCAGGGCACGGCGCGCAGGACGGCGGCCGGGCGGCGGTGCGGCGGCACCCGGCGGGGGCGGGGGGTCGAGTCGTTCACCGGCGCACCCCCGGCGAGGCGGCAGGAGCGGCGTGAACGACGGCGAGGGCGGCGGTGGCGAGGGCGGCGGTGGCGGGAGCGGCGGGGCAGGCGGGCAGGGCACAGCGACAAGGCATGAGGAGCTTCCTTCCGCGCACCCGGCACGGCGGCGCGCCGCGGGCGGCGCATCGCTGCGGGTGCGTTGCTGCGGGTGCGGTGCTGCAAGGTGCGGCTGGTGGCTGCGGTGCTGCGGTGGCGGCTGGGACGCACGGGACGGGCCGGTCGGCGCGGCGGGCGTGCTGCGGGGACCCGACGGCCGGAGCACCCCCGCTCCCTGGACGGCCCCCAACCCCCTTGCCGTGACCCCTGTTGAACATGGCAACCATGACGGGTCCGGCGTGCCACCGACGGTACCCAGCACCCCGGAGCCGGCCAACCTCGCACACCATCCCTTCACCCGAGCGGCACACCGGGGGCGCTTCCGGGCCGGAATCCCGCCTTCGAGCGGGCACGCACGTTCGCCGGTCGAGCGGGCGGACGAACCCGCGCCCGCCCGCCGCACCGCCCACCGCCGCACCGCCGCCCCGACGCCGCCCCGACGCCGCCCCGACGCCGCCGGGCGTTCCGTCCGCAGGCGGTACGGGTACGTACCAGGGACCGCCCGCGCGCGACGTCCGCGCGCGGACCTTCCTGCCCGGGAGGCCCCACCGTGTCCTTCGCGATGACCCGTACCGCGTGCGAGCGCTTCCTGGCCGGCGTGCACGTCGGCGTCCTGTCCGTCGGCGGCGCCGAGCCCGGCCGAGCCCCGCTGACCGTGCCGATCTGGTACGCCTACCACCCCGGCGGACTGGTCACCGTGCTGACCGGCCGGTCGTCCGTCAAGGCGCGCCGGATCCGGGCGGCCGGCCGCTTCACGCTCTGCGCCCAGCAGGAGGAACCGCCCTGCCGCTACGTGAGCGTGACCGGGCCCGTGGTGGCGATCGAGGACGGCGTCGACCCGGACGAGCGCGCCGCGCTGGCCCACCGCTACCTGCCGCCCGCCACCGCCGCCGCCTATCTGCTGGCCACCGCCGAGCAGTTGACCGCGGACGTCACCGTCCGGATGCGGCCCGAGCGGTGGCTCAGCGCCGACTTCACCGCCGTCACCGAGCAGATAGCCGCCCTGGAGCGCGCGGCCGGACTGCCCTCGCCGGAACAGCCGCCGTCCGGGCGCGGTTGAGCGGGTGGGCGCGCCGGGCGGGATACCGTACCCGCGCGGGCCCGCCCGCCAGCGCACCACCGACAACCGACGACGACCTGCGATCCGCTCCGAAGGGGACCCCACCGTGAGCCTGTACGACATCCCGCTGCGCACCCTGTCCGGCGAGGCCGCCTCGCTGGCCGACTACAAGGGCAAGGCGCTGCTGATCGTCAACGTCGCCTCCAAGTGCGGCCTGACCCCCCAGTACGCCGGCCTGGAGCGGCTCCAGGAGCGGTACGCCGCGCGCGGCTTCACCGTCCTGGGCTTCCCCTCCAACCAGTTCGCCGGGCAGGAGCCGGGCAGCGCCGAGGAGATCCGGACCTTCTGCTCCACCACCTACGGCGTGACCTTCCCGCTGTTCGAGAAGACCGACGTGAACGGCGACGACCGGCACCCGCTGTACGCGCGGCTGACCGAGACGGCCGACGCCGAGGGCCGGGCCGGGGACGTGGCCTGGAACTTCGAGAAGTTCGTCATCGGTCCGGACGGCACCGTGGCGGCCCGGATCCGGCCGCGCACCGAGCCGGAGGCGGACGAGGTGACCGCCGCGATCGAGGCGGTGCTGCCCGGCTGAGCACGTCCGCGGCCGGGGGCCGGGCCGTCCGCTCTACAGGAGCAGCCTGGTCCCCGGCGGGAGTTCGCCGTCCCGGGCGGCGTCGTGCAGGTGCGCCAGCAGGGTCGCCCGCAGCGCCTCGGCCGCCCGGGTCGGCGGCACCTCGTGCCCGTGCGCGACGGCGATGGTGCGGCCGAGGCCCGGGCCGGCGAACGGGGTCACGGCGAGGCCCGAGCGGTGGGCGACCATGCCGGGCACCACGGCCGGCCCGAGCCCGGCCCGCACGAAGCCGAGCACCGCGTCCATCTCGCCGCCCTCGACGGCGAACTCCGGCTCGAAGCCGGCCGACCGGCACGCCGCCAAGGTGGCCTCCCGCACGTCGTAGCCCTCCCGGAACATCACCAGCGGCCGCCCCCGCAGCTCCGCCACCCGCACCGTGCGCCGGGCCCGCGGCCCGGACGAGACCAGCACCAGGTCCTCGTGCAGCAGCCCGGTGACGGCCAGCGCCGGCGCCGCCTCCCCGCGCGGCGGGGTGATGATCAGCGCGAGGTCCAGTTCCCCCTCCGCGAGCGAGCGCACCAGGTCCCGCGAGCCGCCCTCGCGCACCACCAGCGCCACGCCCGGGTAGCGGTCCCGGAACACCCGCAGGACGTCCGGCACCAGGCTGGTGCACAGGCTCGGCGGCGCACCGAGCCGCACCCGGCCGCGGCGCAGCTGCACCGTCTCCTGGACGGCCAGGCGGGCGCTCTCGGTGTCCGCGAGGATGCGCCGGGCGAGCGGCAGCAGGGCGTCCCCGGCGTCGGTCAGGGCGATGTTGCCGCGCGTGCGGTGGAACAGCTCGGCGCCCAACTCCCGTTCCAGCGACCGGATCTGTTGCGAGAGGGACGGTTGGGCGACATGTGCCGCCTCGGCCGCGCGGGTGAAGTGGCGGGTCTCGGCGACGGCCACGAAGTAGCGGAGTTGCTGGAGCTGCACACGGCCAGGATAGGCCGCTTCGATAGGCAACACCTATGGTGGCCAGCCGCAGCATGTCTTGGACGCACCCTCGCCCGCCTCCCTACCGTTGTCGCCATGACAACCGCGACTCGGACGGCCAGGCACCCGTCCACCCTGGCGACCCTGTGGCGGTCGACCGTCGGCAAGAAGGCGGTCATGGCCGTCAGCGGACTGGTCATGCTGCTGTACCTGGTCGCCCACATGCTCGGCAACCTCAAGGTCTTCTTCGGCCCGGACGACATCAACGGCTACGCGGCCTGGCTGCGCACCCTCGGACAGCCGTTCCTCGGGCACGAGTGGTTCCTGTGGATCGCCCGGGTGGGCCTGCTGGCCGCCGTCCTGCTGCACGGCGTGGCCGCGTACCAGCTGAGCCGGCGCGACCTCGCCGCCCGCCCGAGCAAGTACGCCCACCAGCGGCGGCGGGCGAGCTACGCGACCCGGACGATGCGCTGGGGCGGGGTGATCCTGGCGCTGTTCATCGTCTGGCACATCCTGGACCTGACCACGCTGACCGTGAACCCCGCCGCCGAGCACGGCCGGCCGTACCAGAACATCGTGGCGTCCTTCGGCACCTGGTACTCCTGCGTCATCTACGTCGTCGCGATGCTCGCCGTCGGCCTGCACATCCGGCACGGCTTCTGGAGCGCGGCGCAGACCCTCGGCGCCAACAACGCCCGCCGCCACCGCGCACTGAAGCTCACCGCCAACGGCCTGGCGCTGGTGCTGACCGCGGGCTTCCTGTCCGTCCCCGTGGCCGTGATGACCGGAGTGGTGAAGTGAGCGAGTACCCGGACTACACCGTCGGCGAGCCGATCGCCGACACCCGGGCCCCCGCGGGGCCGATCGAGCAGCGCTGGGACCAGCGGCGCTTCGAGGCCAGGCTGGTCAACCCGGCGAACCGGCGCAAGCACACGGTGATCGTGGTCGGAACCGGTCTGGCCGGCGGCGCGGCCGGTGCCACGCTCGCCGAACAGGGCTACCACGTCGTCCAGTTCTGCTTCCAGGACTCCCCCCGGCGGGCCCACTCGATCGCCGCCCAGGGCGGCATCAACGCCGCCAAGAACTACCGCAACGACGGCGACTCGATCCGCCGGCTGTTCTACGACACGGTCAAGGGCGGCGACTTCCGCGCCCGCGAGTCCAACGTGCACCGCCTGGCGCAGGTCTCGGTGGAGATCATCGACCAGTGCGTGGCCCAGGGCGTGCCGTTCGCCCGCGAGTACGGCGGCCTGCTGGACACCCGCTCGTTCGGCGGCGTGCAGGTATCCCGGACGTTCTACGCCCGCGGCCAGACCGGCCAGCAGCTGCTGCTCGGCGCCTACCAGGCGCTGTCCCGGCAGATCGCCGCCGGGAACGTGGAGATGCACGCCCGCACCGAGATGCTGGACCTGCTGGTGATCGACGGCCGGGCGCGCGGCATCGTCGCCCGCGACCTCGTCACCGGCGCGATCACCACCTACACCGCCGACGCCGTGGTGCTGGCCTCCGGCGGCTACGGCAACGTCTTCTACCTCTCCACCAACGCCAAGAACTCCAACGCCACCGCGATCTGGCGGGCGCACCGGCGCGGCGCGTACTTCGCCAACCCGTGCTTCACCCAGATCCACCCGACCTGCATCCCGCGCTCCGGCGACCACCAGTCCAAGCTCACCCTGATGAGCGAGTCGCTGCGCAACGACGGCCGGATCTGGGTGCCCAAGGCCAAGGGCGACACCCGCCCGCCGGCCGAGATCCCCGAGGAGGAGCGGGACTACTACCTGGAGCGGATCTACCCGGCGTTCGGCAACCTGGTGCCGCGCGACATCGCCTCCCGGGCCGCCAAGAACGTCTGCGACGAGGGCCGCGGCGTCGGCCCCGGCGGGCAGGGCGTCTACCTGGACTTCGCCGACGCCGTCCGCCGGATGG
The DNA here is from genome assembly GCF_042802195.1 of Kitasatospora sp. NPDC057500. NCBI lineage: Bacteria > Bacillati > Actinomycetota > Actinomycetes > Kitasatosporales > Streptomycetaceae > Kitasatospora > Kitasatospora sp. NPDC057500. The sequence goes on from NZ_JBHVER010000164.1 coordinate 17,074, forward strand.
GGCGGGACGCGGTGGAGGCCAAGTACGGCAACCTGTTCGAGATGTACGAGCGGATCACCGCCGAGGACCCCTACCGGGTGCCGATGCGGATCTTCCCGGCGATCCACTACACGATGGGCGGGCTCTGGGTCGACTACGACCTGCGGACGACGGTCCCCGGCCTGTTCGCGATCGGCGAGGCCAACTTCTCCGACCACGGCGCCAACCGGCTCGGCGCGAGCGCGCTGATGCAGGGCCTGGCGGACGGCTACTTCGTGCTGCCGCCGGTGCTCAACGACTACCTGGCCGGTGAGCGGCTGCCCGCCGTCCCGGCCGGGCACGAGGAGATCGCCTCGGTGGAGGCCGAGGTCACCGACCGGCTCAACCTGATCCTCGCGGTGAACGGCGACCGCACGCCCGACTCCTTCCACCGCGAGCTCGGCGAGCTGCTCTGGGACGAGTGCGGGATGGCCCGCGACGAGGCCGGTCTGCGCCGCGCACTGGAGCGGATCCCGAAGCTGCGGGACGAGTTCTGGCGCCGGATCAAGGTGCCCGGCACCGGCCAGGAGCTCAACCAGTCGCTGGAGAAGGCCAACCGGCTGGTCGACTACTTCGAGCTGGCCGAGCTGATGTGCCTGGACGCGCTGCACCGCGCCGAGTCCTGCGGCGGCCACTTCCGCACCGAGAGCCAGACGGCCGAGGGCGAGGCCGCCCGGCGCGACGAGGAGTACTCCTACGCCGCCGCCTGGGAGTTCACCGGCACCGGTCGGGCGCCCGTCCTGCACCGCGAGCACCTCGACTTCGAGTACGTCCACCCCACCCAGCGGAGCTACGCGTGAACCTCACCCTTCGGATCTGGCGCCAGGCGGGCCCCGACACGCCCGGCTCGATGACCACCTACCAGGTCAGCGGGATCAGTCCGGACATGTCCTTCCTGGAGATGCTGGACACCCTCAACGAGGAGCTGATCACCCGGGGCGACACGCCCGTCGCCTTCGACCACGACTGCCGCGAGGGCATCTGCGGCGCCTGCGGCATGGTCATCAACGGCCAGGCGCACGGCCCCGAGCGGACCACCACCTGCCAGCTGCACATGCGGCACTTCCAGGACGGCGACACCATCGACGTCGAGCCGTGGCGGGCGGCGGCCTTCCCGGTGGTCAAGGACCTGGTGGTGGACCGCTCGGCCTTCGACCGGATCATCGGCGCCGGCGGCTACATCACCGCCCCGACCGGCAGCGCCCCCGAGGCGCACGCCACGCCCGTCCCCAAGGAGACCGCCGACACCGCCTTCGAGCACGCCGAGTGCATCGGCTGCGGGGCCTGCGTGGCGGCCTGCCCCAACGGGTCGGCGATGCTCTTCACCTCGGCCAAGGTGGTCCACCTGAACGTGCTGCCGCAGGGCGCGCCGGAGCGGAAGTCCCGGGTGCGGGACATGGTGGCCACGATGGACGCCGAGGGGTTCGGCGGCTGCACCAACACCGGCGAGTGCGCGACGGCCTGCCCCAAGGGCATCCCGCTGCCGAGCATCGCGGCGATGAACCGCGAGTTCCTGCGC
>NZ_JBHVER010000165.1:0-18413 GCF_042802195.1 Kitasatospora sp. NPDC057500
CCTCAGCCCTGCGGCTGGTTGATGTTGACCAGCCAGGTGATGCCGAAGCGGTCCGTGCACATGCCGAAGACGTCGCCCCACATCTGGCGCTCCAGCGGGACCAGGACGGTGCCGTCGGCGGACAGCTGCTCCCAGTAGCCGCGCAGTTCGGCCTCGTCGTCGCCGCTGACGGACACCGAGATGTTGTTGCCGGGCGTGTAGGGCATGCCGGGCGGGGTGTCGGCTGCCATCAGCGTGAAGCCCGCGGGGGTCGTCAGCATGCCGTGCATGATCCGGTCGGCGCCCGGGCCGTCCCCGCCGCCGAACTCGCCGTAGGTGTTGAGCTTCAACTCGCCGCCGAAGACGTCCCGGTAGAACTCCAGGGCCGGCCGGGCGTCGCCGGTGTAGTTGATGTACGGATTGAGGATGGAGGGCATGATTGGTCCCTTTCCTGGGGGAATGTCCGCTCCGTAGCGTAGGGAATGACGTGCCGAAGGGCGGGCCGACGCCCCGGCGTGGACCCGTGGGACCCGCGCGACCTGCCCGGACCGCACGCCGCCCTGCCCGGAAGGCCCTTCCGTTCCCCGGGCGCTTCTGGCAGCATCGTCCGCTATTCGATGACCGAGGGCCGCTGATCGGTGCGCCGGGCGCCCGGGGGAGGAGCGGGATGCTGGACCACGGCGGGCCCCGCCGGCACGGTGACGACCACCGGCCCGCGGCCTGGGTGCGGACACGACTGCGCTCGGCGCGGGCGGCGGCCCTGCTGACGGCCGTGCTCGCACTGGCCACCGTGTTCACCGCGGCGGCGCTGCCCCGGGCCGCCGACCGGGGCGCCGACGACGCGCTCGGCAGGTTCGTCCTGGACCGCGGCATCAAGGCCACCAGCCTCCACCTCACCGCCCGCCCGCTGCCCGGCACCCGGGCCGCCGACCTCGACGCCCAGCGCGACCGGCTGGTGCACCGGATCGGCGCGGACCTCCCGCTCACCCGGGACGGCGAGCACCACGGCACCCGCGCCCTGACCGACCGGCCGATGCCCGGCGACGGGTACGACCGGCCCGGCGGGATCGCCCCGCAACTGCACCTGCTCCACCTGGACGACCTCGCCGAGCACGCCACGCTGACCGAGGGCAGCTGGCCGGGACCGGCGCTGCCGGGGGAACCGCTGCCGATCGCCGTCAGCGGGCGGGCCGCCGAGAGCATCCGGCTCGCGGTCGGCGACGTCATCGACAGCGGCCCCGCCGAGGACGGCCCCGCCCGGGGCGCCCCGGCCCGGGTCCGGATCGTCGGCCTCTACCGGGCCGACGACCCCCGCGAGCGCTTCTGGCAGGACCTCCCCTGCCCCGAACGCGCCTGCCTGAAGACCCTCGACGGCGGCGGCGTCCGCTGGGAGACCGCCGGCGTCGTCGGCGACGACGGCCTCCCCGCGCTGCTCGCCTGGGGCGGGGGCGGCGAGGACTTCTGGCGCCTGCCCCTCGACCCGCACGCCCTGCGCGCCGACCGGCTCGCCGACCTGCGCTCCGGCGTCGGCTCCTACCTGGCCGGACCCGGCGCCGTCGAAGCCGCCACGGCGGCCGGCCGCCCCGACCTGAGCCTCACCAGCCTGCTGCCCGAGGTGCTCGCCGACGCCACCACCCGTCACCGGGCCACCGCCCCGCTCGCGGCCATCGGCCCGGCCGGGGTGGCCGGCGTCGCCGCCGTGGTGCTCTGCCTGGCCGCCGCCCTCGCCGCCGACCGGCGCGCCGCCGAACTCCGGCTGCTCCAGGCCCGCGGCGGCTCACGCACCGGCATCCTGCTGCGGCTGCTCGGCGAGAACGCCGTCACCGTGCTGCCGGCCGCCGTCGCCGGCGCCGCGCTCGCCCTGCTCCTGCTGCCCGCCCCGCGCTGGACGGCGGCCGTCCTCGCCGCCGGGGCCGCCACGCTGCTCGCGCTGCTGGCCCTGCCGGTGCGCGCCGCCGTGCTGCTCGCCCGGCCCGGGCCCGCCGGGGGCCGGGGGACCCGCGCCCGGCGCCGGATCGTCGGCGAACTCCTCGTCCTCGCCGTCACCGCCGCGGCCGTGGCCGAGGTCCGCCGCCGGGGCGCCGCCCCGCCCGGCGCCGGACCGGACCCGCTGCTGGTCGCCGCACCGCCGCTGGTCGCGCTCACCGGCGGCCTCCTGCTGGCCCGCGTCCAGCCGTGGCTGGTCGGCCGGCTCGCCGCCGCCGCCCGGCGCGGCCGCGGCCTGATCGGCTTCCTCGGCCTCGCCAGGACCGCCCGCGACCCGGCCGGGCACCGCCGGCCCGCCGTGCTGGCGACACTCGCCCTGCTGCTCGCCGTCACCACCGCCGGCTTCGGGGCCACCGTGCTCGACACCGTCGACGGCGCCCGGCTGCGCGCCGCCCGCACGGCGGTCGGCGGCGACGCCGCGGTCCTCGTCCCGCCCGACGCGCCGCTGCCCGAACCGTTCCTCACGGCCGCCGCCGCACTGCCCGGCGTCCGCGCCGCGAGCCCCGTCCGGATCGAACGGCAGACCTACGTCCTCGGCGCCGGCCGGCTCGCCGTCCAGACCACCGCCGTGGTGGTCGAACCCCGGGCCTACGCCGAGATCGCCCGCACCGTCGGCGCCGGGCCCTTCGACCCCGCCCTCCTGGCCGCGCCGCCCGGCGGCCCCGACGCCCCGGTGCCCGCCCTGGTCAGCCCCGGCCTCGCCGAGCGGCTCCCGGCCGGCCCGCAGCGGCTGCGCACCCCCGGCGGCGAACTGCTCGCCACCGTCGTCGGCAGCGTCGCCGCCACCCCCGCGCTGCCCGAGGCGATCCGCGAGTTCATCGTGCTGCCGGTCGGCCCCGCCGCCGCGCGGCTGCCGGAACTCGCCCGCGCCGACAACTGGTTCGCCGTCGGCGACGTCGACGGCGAGCGACTGCGCACGCTCTTCACCCACAGCGGCCTCGCCGACGCCACCGGCCTCGCCGAACTCCTGCGCGAGGAGGCCAGGGAGGTCAGCCGGGAACCGGACGGCATCCCCGACGGCTACCGGGTGCGCACCAGCCACGAGGTGGGCGCCAGGCTCGCCGCCGACCCCCTCCAGCACTCCACCGTGCGGCTGTTCCGCGCCGCGGCCGCCGCCGGCACCGGATTCGCCCTGCTCGCCGTCCTGCTGACCGTCCTGCGGGCCACGCCCGACCGCGCGGTGCTGCTCGCCCGGCTGCGCACCATGGGCCTGCGCCCCCGTCAGGGCCTGATCCTGATCATCGCGGAGACCGTCCCGCAGACCCTGGCCGCAGTGGCCGGCGGAGCCGTGGTCGCGACGGCGGCGGTGGCCCTGCTCGGACCGGCGTTCGACCTCTCGCTGCTGGTCGGCGCCGCGGTGGACGACGCCCTGGCCCCGCTGGCGGTGCCGGTGCTGCGCCCCGCCGCCGTCCTGGCACTGCTGGTCTGCGCCGCCGTGGTGCTGGAGGCGCTGGTGTCCGGCCGGCGCCGGATCGCCGCCGAACTCCGCGCGGGCGAGCAGCGTTGAGCGGGCGCCCGGTGTCCTTCGGCGACCGGGCGCCCGCACGGCTCAGTCGAGGATCCGCCCGCCGTGGTAGCGCAGTTCGTAGGCGCGCTCGCCGGCGGCGGTCAGGATGTGCTCGACGCCCCGGAAGCGGTCGACGTCCCCGGTCGGCTCGTCGACGTACCGGTACTCCCCGACGGTGTACCGGAAGCCGCCGAGGAAGCGCCCCTCGGCGTAGAGGGCGGTCAGCGCCGCCTTGACGGTCTCGCCGGCGGCGAAGGCCGTGATGCCGTCGGTGAGCAGGTACCCGTGGTAGTTCATGGCCCAGACCGGTCGCTGCCCGAGGTGCACGGTCTCCTGCCCGAGGAAGTCGGTGCCGCCGAAGTAGCTGTCCCGGTAGACGAGTTCGCCCTCGCGGTACGCCAGGTCGTGCGAGCCCGCGCGGGACGGCGCGACCTGGCCGCGGCCGCCCGCGTAGGTCGCCGCCTTGGCGCGGACCACGAAGGCGTTCAGCTCGCCGGACGCCGGATCGGTGGAAGTGGGATCGATACGCATGCGCGGTGTCCTACCATCCGGCACCGACAACCGGGCGGCGGGCATAGGCTGCGGGCAGCAGACCGTGATTCGACGAAGGGGGCGTGACGATGGAGGTTACGAACAGCATCACCGGGACGGTGCACATCGCCGGACGGGTGGTCCAGACCGGCAGCCTGTCGGTCGGGCCCGGCCTCGACGAGGCCGCCGAGGCCGCGATCGAGGCCGGGCTGGCCGCCGAGGGCGCGCCGGTGACCCTGACCCGCGGCGAGTACGCGGCGGTGCTGGGGCTGCTCGGGGAGCTGGGGGCGGCGACCGGCTCCGAGGGCGTGCGGGCCCTGGCCGAACGCCTGTCGGGCCGCTGACGTCCGACCGGCCCGGGCGCCTCGAAGCGTCCGGGACCGGGCCGGGAGGGACGGTCAGGAGGCGACGAAGGCGACCAGGTCCTTGGTGAACTCGGCCTCGAACGCGCCGGTCAGGCCGTGCGGCGCGCCCGCGTAGATCTTCAGGGTGCCCTGGGGGAGCAGCTTGACGGCCTTCTGGGCGGAGGCGGCGATCGGGACGATCTGGTCGTCGTCACCGTGCGCGACCAGCACCGGGATGTCGATCTTCTTGAGGTCCTCGGTGAAGTCGGTCTCCGAGAACGCCTCGACGCAGTCCAGCGCGTTCTTCAGGCCGGCCTGCATGCCCTGCAGCCAGAACTCGCGGCGCTTGCCCTCGGAGACCGCGGCACCGGGGCGGTTGTAGCCGTAGAAGGCCTCGCTCAGCTCGTAGTAGAACTGCGAGCGGTCGGTGGCGACACCCGCCCGGATGCCGTCGAAGGCCTCCAGCGGGGTGCCCTCGGGGTTGGCCTCGGTGCGCAGCATCAGCGGCGGGACGGCGCCCAGCAGGACGGCCTTGCGCACCCGGGCGCTGCCGTGCCGGCCGAGGAAGCGGGCGACCTCGCCGCCGCCGGTGGAGTGGCCGACCAGCACCGCGTCGGTGAGGTCGAGCTGGTCGAGCAGCTCGGCCAGGTCGTCGGCGTACTGGTCCATGTGGTTGCCGTCCCACGTCTGGGTGGAGCGGCCGTGGCCGCGCCGGTCGTGGGCGATCACCCGGAATCCGGCCGAGGCGAGGGCCACCGCCTGGTTCTCCCAGGCGTCGGCGTTCAGCGGCCAGCCGTGCGACAGGACGACGGGCCGTCCGATGCCCCAGTCCTTGTAGAACTTCTGGGAACCGTCGGAGAGGGTGATGAAGGGCATGACGGCCTTTCGGTCGAGCTATTCGAGCAGGGAGTGGACGCCGGTCCGGGTACGCGCTCGGGGCGTTGCGGCCGACTGGTTCCCAGCATGACCGGCGAAGCGGCGGCAGGCACGGCCGTGGCGCCTTCCGTGCACCGTCAGGCAAGTGCCGTGCGGTACGGGGCATGTCCCCCCGGGGCGCGGGAAATCCGGCCGGGTGCGAACCGCCCGGCCCGTTCCTAGGCTGGTGGCATGGGCGATTTCGACGGCTTCACGGCCCTGCTCGACTACCCCGTCTACGTGGTCACCGCGCCCGGCCCGCCGCCGGCCGGGTGCCTGGTCGGCTTCGCGGGCCAGTGCTCGATCGACCCCGCGCGGTTCGTGGTGTGGATCTCCAAGGCGAACCACACCTACGACACGGCCCTCGCCGCCGACGCGCTGGGCGTCCACCTGCTGCCGTACGGGCACGGGCTGGCCGCGCTGTTCGGCGGCCGCAGCGGCGACGACACCGACAAGTTCGCGGCCGTCGAGTGGTACCACGGGCCCTACGGGGTGCCGGTGCTCGCGGAGGCGCCCGCCTGGTTCGTCGGCCGGGTGCTGGACTGCGCCGACTGGGGGGACCACACGGGCCTGCTGCTGGCCCCGGTAGCCGCCGGCGCCCCGCCCGCGGGCGCCGTCCCGGTGCTCTCCTACCGCGACGTCGCCGACATCGACGCCGGCCACCCGGCCTGATCCCGCGCCGACCGGGCGCCCGGCCGGGGCGGTTGACGGCTGCCGCCGGCCGGGCGGTGTCGGTGGCCCGGCCTAGGCTCGGGGCCATGAGCATGATCGGGCGTTACCTGCGGCTCAGCGCCGGGGAGTTGGATCGGGCCGAGCGGGAGCCGGAGTGGGCCCTGGGATTCGTCGAGGAGCTGGACGAGGCGGCCGGCGGCGAGCGGGCGGGCGGCTGGGCGCGGCTGCACGGGACCGGAACGGCCTGGCAGGCGCTGGACTTCCTGCTGCGCCGCCGGGGGTTCCCGGTCGACCTCGTGCACGGCGAGGGGGAGCTGCCGGGCGCGGAGGACTGGGGCTACGGGCCGCCGTGCCGGATCGCCCCGGAGCGGGTCGCGCTCGCCGCCGGGGCGCTCGCGGAGCTGGACCCGGGCAGGTTGGTCGAGGGGGTCCGGGCGGCGGACCTGGCCGAGGCGCGGGTGTACCCGCAGGGCCGGTGGGCGGAGGAGGACTCGCTGCACCTGGTGACGGCCGAGTACCGGGCGCTGTCGGACTTCGTCCGGGCGGTGGCGACCCGTCGGCACGGGCTGCTGGTGTGGATCGAGTGACCCGGCGACGGGCGGCAGGGAAAGGGGCATGTCGGTACATTGAGGACATTACGGATATTCGGGAGCAGTCCCGGTCCGGCGTGTCCACGCAAAGAAGGCCGAGCCGCCTTCGGGAAGGGTCTCCATGCAGCGTGCCCCCAGCCCCGCCGTCCTCGCCGAGCTGCGCCGGCCGAGGCCGTATCCGGCGGTGTCGATCCTGATGCCCACGCACCGCCGGGAGCCGGACAACGCGCAGGACCCGGTCCGGCTGCGCAACCTGCTGGCCGAGGCCAAGGAGAGGGTCCAGGCCGACCCCGAGGTCTCCCGCGCGGACCGGATCAATGTGCTGGAGCAGCTCGACCGGGCCCTCGCCGAGGTCGACCTGGTGCACGCCGAGGACGGCCTGGCCATCCTCGCCGCCCCCGGTGAGCACCAGGTCTGGTCGCTCGCGCGCCCCGCGCCCGCCCGGGTGGTGCTGTCGGACACCTACCTGACCCGCAACCTGGTCGCCGCACAGGCCGCCGAACGTCCCTACTGGGTGCTCGCGGTGGCCGCCGACCGGGTGGTGCTGTGGAGCGGCGACCAGGAGCGGGTCACCGAGGACCGCGAGCACGGCTTCCCGCTGGTGCGGGTCTTCGACAACCCCGACCCCGAGCGGCAGGAGCAGATCGGCGACACGCCCAGCACCTTCCGCGACGAGGAGACCAAGACCTTCCTGCGGCAGGCCGACACGGCCGTCGGCAAGCTGCTCGCCGCCGACCGCCGCCCGCTCTACGTGACCGGCCAGGCCGCCGCGCTCGCCCTGCTGGACGCCGTCGGCCCGATCGCCAAGGAGGCCACCGAGCAGCTCCCGCACGGCGGCCTCGCCCAGGCGGACGGCGAGGCGGTCCGCAAGGCGGTCGAGTCCGCCGTGCGCGCCCACGCCGAGCGCGAGACCACCGAGGCGCTCGCCCAGCTCGACGCGGCGCGCGGCCGGCAGACCTTCGCGGCCGGCCTGGACGAGGTCTGGCGGGCCGCCGGCGAGGGCCGGCTCGGCCGGCTGGTGGTCGAGGAGAACTTCCGCACCACCGTCCGCGACGACGGCGCGCACCTGGTGCCGGCGGCGGCCGAGGAGTCCGGCGCGCGCGAGGACATCGTCGACGAGGTCGTCGAGCGCACCCTCGACACCGGCGGCCGGGTGAGCTTCGTGCCCGACGGCACCCTGTCCGACGCCGGACGGATCGCCGCCGTCCTGCGCTACTGACGGCCCGGGCGGCGCCGGCGCCGCGGGCGTTCCCGGGGTGTTCCCCCGGGGGCGGCTTACCGGACGGCGATCCCCACCAGGCAGGTGTCGTCGTCCGTGTCGGCGTTGCTGTAGCGCAGCAGGTGGTCCAGGTGCTCCTCCAGACCGTCCGCGCCGCCCGCCGCCGTGTCGCAGGCCTGCTCGGCGAGCGCCATCAGGCCCGTCAGCGACGCCTGGAAGGACTCGTCGCGGCGCTCGATCAGCCCGTCCGTGTACATCACCAGCCGGTCGCCGGGCTCCAGGACCAGCTCGCCCTCCGCGTAGTCGGCCTGGTCGACGGCGCCGAGCAGGATGCCGCCCAGCTGCGGCAGGGTGCTCGCCCGGGCCCCGCGCAGCAGCACCGGCGGCGGGTGTCCGGCGCGCGCCCAGCGCAGCCGGCGCGACCCGGGCCGGTAGAGGCCGCAGACGGCGGTCGCGGTGACCTGGTCGGTCAGATGGTGGGTGACGCTGTTCAGCCAGCCCAGCAGCTGGGCCGGCCCCGCCCCGGTCGCGGCCAGGCCGCGCAGCGCGTTGCGCAGGGCGACCATCCCGGTGGCGGCCTCGATGCCGTGGCCGGCGACGTCGCCCACGCACAGCAGCACGTCCCCCGACGGCAGCGGCAGGGCGTCGTACCAGTCGCCGCCGACCAGATGGCCCTTCTCCGCCGGGCGGTAGCGCACCCCGACCCGCAGGTCCGGCAGGTCCAGCGGGCCGTGCGCCGGCGGCATGATCGCGTGCTGGAGCTGGAGGGCGAGCCGGCTGCGCTCGGCCGCCTGCTGCTCGCTCTGGGCGAGCTGGTCACGGGTGGCGGCGAGCGCGACCTCCGTCCAGTGCTGGGCGGAGATGTCCTGGTAGGCGCCGCGCACGGTGCGCAGCCCGCTGCCCGGCCCCGACACCGGCTCCGCGACGACCCGGATGTGCCGGGTGACGCCGTCGGGGCGTTGCAGCCGGAAGGCGGTGGACGCCGGGCGGTGGTGGTGCAGCAGGGTGCGCAGGAACCGCCCGATGGCGTGCCGGTCGTCCGGGTGGGCGTGGTCGGGGAGTTGGTCGAGGGCGATCGGCGGCGCGCCGGGCGGCAGCCCGTGCAGTTCGAACAGGGTGTCGTTCCAGACGATCCGGCGGGTGCGCAGGTCCTCCTCGAAGCCGCCGATCCGCCCGAGGCGCTGCGCGTGCTGGAGGAGCCGGGCCACCCGCGGGGTGCCGTCGTCAAGTCGCCAGACCACCGCCAGATGGCCGCCGTGGCGGCTGATGCTCACCTGTGCCCGGGTGACCAGCGGCACGCCGTCGACCAGCGCGGCGAGCCGCAGGTCCGGGGTGCGGAACGGCTCGCCGGTGGCGAAGACGTGCTCGACCTTCTCGGCCAGGCCGCCCGGTTCGGCCGCCAGCGGGTACGCCTCCAGCAGCCGGGCGCCGGCGATGGCGCCGGTGGGGCGGCCGGCGAAGTCCACGAAGGCCGGGTTGACGTGCCGGATCACGAACGGCGGCGGCAGGTCGTCGGCGTCCGGCGCGACCCGCAGGATCATGCACGGGTCGAGCAGGCCGTCGGTCAGCCGGCGCAGCTCCTCGAACCGGGAGTCGGCGGGGTCCGGTGCGTGCGGCTCCGGTTCGCCGCCGGACTCCAGGGTGGCGGCGGCCACCTCGGCGAGCGCCTCGAACTGCCGTTGCAGCGGCTGGGACTGCTCGGGCAGTCGTTCGTGCCAGCAGAGTTCCAGGACGCCGATCAGCCGTCCGCCCTTGCCCGCCGGGACGGCCAGCCGCCCGCCGCGGATCTCGTGCTGGCCGACCGAGGGCAGTGAGGCCTCGGCGAGCGTCGGGTAGCCGACCGCCGCCCGCTCGTCCAGGGCCCGGCGGGCCGGGGTCGGCACGCCCGGCGGCACGTGGCGCCAGCGCAGGGCCTCCTCCTCGTGGAAGCCGGCGCTCCCGGCCAGCGACAGCGAGAGGTCCGGGTGCGCGGCCCAGACCGCGACGGCCGCCACGCCGAGCGGGCGCAGCGCGTGGTCCAGCATGGCGCGGGCCGCCGCCGCGGCGTCGCCGCCCGCCAGGGCGTCCGCCTCGGTGCTCCGCAGCCGCACGGCCATCGGCTCGGCGGGTTCGGCGGTCCGGTCCGCCCGGTCCGGTCCGCCCGGTCGCCCCGGTTGCTCCGGGGGGACGGCCGCCTCCTCGACGAACGCCCGGGCGAGCGCCGAGATCTGGTCCGCGGCGGCCTGGTTGACCAGGTCGGCGGCGAGCGCCAGGGTCGACACCCCGGCCTGCTCGGCGAGGCTCTCCAGTTGCCCGGCGGCCTCGGTGGGCCCGCAGCGCAGGCGCTCGACCAGGACGCCGACGCCCATCTCGACCACGGCCCGGCCCGCCGAGTGGGCCTGGGCGCGGTCCAGTTCCAGCCGCAGCCGCTCCACGGTGCCGGCCAGCCGGCCGACCGCGGTGGCCTCCCGGCCGGCCTCCGTCGCCTGCCGGCCGTCCGGAGCGCCGGCCGGAGCCGGCCCGTGCTGCGGGGCGACCCTCGGGGCGCCGCCCTCGGACGGCGCGGGACGGTCCGCGGCCGGCGGATCCTGCGGCTGCTGCACGGTGCTGGCTCCTGGGGTCGGGCGGCGGGTGGACTACCGGGTCAGGTGGTGCCTGATGCGGCCGATCACCTCGGCCGGCTCGACCGGCTTGGTGATGTAGTCGCTGGCACCCGAGGCGAGGCTCTTCTCCCGGTCGCCGATCATCGCCTTGGCGGTCACGGCGATGATCGGCAGCCCCTCGTGCTCGGGCATCGCGCGGATCGCCGCGGTGGCCGTGTACCCGTCCATCTCCGGCATCATCACGTCCATCAGGATGACGTCGATCCCCGGGTGGGCGGCCAGCGCCTCCAGCGCCGCCCGGCCGTTCTCCGCCTGGAGCACCCGCAGGCCGTGCAGCTCCAGGATGCTGGTGAGCGCGTAGAGGTTGCGGTCGTCGTCGTCCACCACCAGCGCGGTGCGCCCGGCCAGCGTCGGATCGGCCTGCGGGCTCCACCCGGCGTCCCGCTCGCTGTCGCGCACCAGCGGCAGCACCGCGCCGGGGCGGTCGGCGCTCATGTGCAGCGCGACGCGTTCGCGCAGCTCGTCCAGGCTGGACAGGAACTCCAGCGGACGGCCGCGGTCCCGGCGGACGGCCTGCTCGTCCTGCGCGCCGACGCCCCGGTTGTGGTGCGCCAGCACCGGGACGGCGTGCAGCGCCGGGTCGCGCTCCATCTCCTCCAGGAACCGCGCCGCGGTGCCGTCGGGCAGGTCGAGTTCCAGCACCACGCAGTGGCACGGCGAGGTGGCCAGCGCGGTGGCGGCCTCCTGGGCGCCGACCGCGGTGACGATCTCGACCTGGCGCCGCCCGCCGGCGTAGCGGGCGAGGTCGGCCACGGCGTTCTCCGCCACCAGGGAGAGCAGGCCGTTCGGGCGGCCCTCCACCACCAGCAGCCGGCGCGGCCCCTCGGCCGCCGCCCGGTCGTCGGGGTGGTGGCCGGGAGTCCCGGCCGGCTCCGGGGCGCGGCTCGGAGTGCGGCGCGGCGCGCGGTCGGCCGGGCCGGCCGCGTCGGGCCGGCTGGCGGGGAGGTAGAGGGTGAAGGTGCTGCCCCGGCCGATGGTGCTCTCCACGGTGATCGCGCCGCCGAGCAGGCAGGCGATCTCCCGGCTGATCGACAGGCCGAGACCGGTCCCGCCGTACTTGCGGCTGGTGGTGCCGTCGGCCTGCTGGAAGGCGCCGAAGACGGTCTCCAGGTGCTGGGGCGCGATGCCGATGCCGGTGTCGCTCACCCGGAAGGCGAGCACCGGGCCGCCGTCGCGCCGTACGCCGTCGGGGAGTTCGGCGGTGGTGGCGGGCTCGATGCGCAGCTCGATCCGGCCCTGTTCGGTGAACTTGACCGCGTTGGAGAGCAGATTGCGCAGCACCTGGCGCAACCGGTAGTCGTCGGTGGCGAGTTCGGCCGGAACGCCGTCGACCGTCTGGACCGCGAAGGCGAGGTTCTTCTGGCCGGTCATCGGGCGGAAGGTGGCCTCCGCGTAGTCGAGCAGCGCGCGCAGCGGCACCGCCTCGACGTTGACGTCCATCTTGCCCGCCTCGACCTTGGACAGGTCGAGGATGTCGTTGATGAGCTGGAGCAGGTCGGAGCCGGCCGAGTGGATGATGCCCGCGTACTCGACCTGCTTGGCGGTCAGGTTCCGGGTGGGGTTCTGGGCGAGCAGCTGGGCCAGGATGAGCAGGCTGTTGAGCGGGGTGCGCAGCTCGTGGCTCATGTTGGCCAGGAACTCGCTCTTGTAGGTGGAGGCCAGCGAGACCTGGTGGGCGCGGTCCTCCAGCTCCTGGCGGGCCTGCTCGATCTGGAGGTTCTTGGCCTCGATGTCGCGGTTCTGTGCGGCCAGCAGCTCGGCCTTCTCCTCCAGTTCCGCGTTGGAGGCCTGGAGCTCCTCCTGGCGTGCCTGCAACTCCTCGGAGCGGGCCTGGAGTTCGGCGGTCAGCCGCTGGGACTCGCCGAGCAGCTCGTCGGTCCGGGCGTTGGCGATGATGGTGTTGACGTTGACGCCGATGGTCTCCATCAGCTGGTCGAGGAAGTCCCGGTGGACCTGGGTGAACGGCTGCACGGAGGCCAGCTCTATGACGCCGAGGACCTGCTCCTCGACCACGATCGGCAGCACCACCAGCGACAGCGAGCCGGTGCGGCCGAGGCCGGAGGAGGCGGCCAGGTAGTCGGGCGGCAGCGAGTCGACGGTGATGGTCCGCCGGCTGCGCGCCGCCTGGCCGACGAAGGACTCGCCCAGCCGGAAGCGGGTCGGGCGCTCGCCGTCGGGGAACGCGTAGGAGCCGACCAGTTGCAGCACCGTGCCCTCGGGGCCCTCCTCGGCGAGGTAGAAGGCGCCGCACTGCGCGGAGACCAGCGGGGCGAGTTCGTCCATCACCGACTCGGCGACGACCACCAGGTCGCGCCGGCCCTGCATCAGCGCCGAGAAGCGGGCCAGGTTGGTCTTGAGCCAGTCCTGCTCCTCGTTGGCGCGGGTGGTCTCGCGCAGCGACTGCACCATGAAGTTGACGTTGTCCTTGAGGTCGGCGACCTCGCCGGAGGCGTCCACGGTGATCGAGCGGGTGAGGTCTCCGGCCGCGACGGCGCTGGTCACCTCGGCGATCGAGCGGACCTGCCGGGTGAGGTTGCCGGCCAGCCGGTTGACGTTCTCGGTCAGCCGCTTCCAGGTGCCGGAGACGCCCTCCACCTGGGCCTGGCCGCCGAGCCGCCCCTCGGAGCCGACCTCGCGGGCCACCCGGGTGACCTCGTCGGCGAAGGAGCTGAGCTGGTCGACCATCGTGTTGATGGTCTCCTTCAGCTCCAGGATCTCGCCGCGCGCGTTGACCGTGATCTTCTGCGAGAGGTCGCCGCCGGCCACCGCGGTGGCCACCTGGGCGATCGCCCGGACCTGGCCGGTGAGGTTGCCGGCCATGAAGTTCACCGAGTCGGTCAGGTCGCGCCAGGTCCCGGAGACGCCCTTCACGTCGGCCTGGCCGCCGAGGATGCCCTCGGTGCCGACCTCGCGGGCCACCCGGGTCACCTCCCCGGCGAACGAGGACAGCTGGTCCACCATGGTGTTGACGGTGTTCTTCAGCTCCAGGATCTCGCCCCGGGCGTCCACGGTGATCTTCTGCGACAGGTCGCCCTTGGCGACCGCGGTGGCCACCTGGGCGATGTCGCGCACCTGGGTGGTGAGGTTGCCGGCCATCGCGTTGACCGAGTCGGTGAGGTCCGCCCAGGAGCCCGAGACGCCCGGCACCTGGGCCTGGCCGCCGAGCCGGCCCTCGGTGCCGACCTCGCGGGCCACCCGGGTCACCTCGGAGGTGAACCGGGACAGCTGGTCGACCATGCCGTTGAACACGGTGGCGATCTCGCCCAGCAGCCCGTCCGCGTCGTCCGGCAGCTCGGTGCCGAAGTCGCCGTCCCGCACCGCCGTCAACCCCGCGAGGAGCAACCGCAGTTCGGGTTCGCCCACGCGTGCCGTGTCGGGCGCTCCGTTCTGGTCGTGCTGCGGGCCGTGGAACGTGGTGGGGCCGGCCATCGAATGCTCGCCTCCGATCCTGGGCGCCGCGGGAACGGGTCTGCGGACCGGTCCCCGGACGCGGTGGTATCGCCACGGAGGCTACCCCACCCCTTACGGCGGTTGAAAAACAGTTGGTGCCTGAGGCAACCTTTCAAGGGTCCCGCCGCTCCGTCGCCCGTCCGGCAGCCTCCGCGAAACCTTCACAGACGGCGACTGCATCCTTTCGCGCATCCGGGGTAGCGGGCGCAGGACCGTGCCGACACGACGGAAGGACTCCCATGGTGGCCCCCACCGGTGAACTGCTCGTTTCCGCCGCTGCGTCGACCACGACGGCGCTGCGCGACCTGCTGGCGCCCGAACTGGCGGCCGTGGAGGACCCGCGCGAGGTCGCCCCCGCGGACGCCCGCGAACTCACCAAGGTGCTGCTGCGCCGCCTGGCGACGCTGGAGGAGGGGACCCGGGAGTACTCCTACGTCCGCTCCACGCTGGTCGAGATGAACCTCTCGCTGGTACGGTTCGCGATCCGCCGCTTCGACTCGCACCGCGAGCCCAAGGAGGACCTCCTCCAGGTCGGCGCAGTCGGCCTGATCAAGGCCATCGACCGCTTCGACCCCGAACTCGGCGTGGAGTTCACCACCTTCGCGCTGCCGACCGTGCTCGGCGAGATCCGGCGGCACTTCCGCGACACCACCTGGGCCGTCCACGTCCCGCGCCGCCTCCAGGAGCTGCGGATCACCCTGGCCAAGGCCCAGGAACGCCTCGCCCAGCGGCTGGACCGCGCCCCGACCGTGGCCGAACTGGCCGAGCACGTCGGGATCGGCCAGGACGAGGTCGTCGAGGGCCTGACCGCCGCCAACGGCCACACCGCGGGCACCCTGGACGGCGGCAGCGGCGAGGACGGCGACGGCCCCGGTCCGCTGGCCGGCCACCTCGGCGAGGACGACCGGGAACTCGACCTCGTGGAGGACCTGGTCGCACTCAAGCCCCTGGTGGCCGCCCTGCCGGAGCGCGAGCGGCTGATCCTCTCCATGCGCTTCTGCGAGGACATGACGCAGTCCCAGATCGGTGCCCGCCTCGGCCTCTCGCAGATGCACGTCTCGCGGCTCCTGAGCCGGACGCTGCGACAACTGCGGCAGGGGATGGAAGCAGCCTGACCGCGGGGGTGGTGCGGGTCCGGAGGGCGCCACAGCCCCGATCGTCCCTCCCTCACTTGGCCGACGGGCATGATCTCCGTATGGTCGGAAGGCACGGACATGGAGGGGAACGACGATGATGCCATCCGACAACGACCGGGGAGAGACCGTGCTCGCGGCCTCCCAACCGCGTCCGGAGCTGGTGGTGGAAACCCGCTCCGGACCCGACGGCGCAGTGGTCTGCGCCCTGGCCGGAGACCTCGACGTGGAGACGCTGGCCCCGGCCGCCGACACCCTCGCCGAACTGGTCGCCCAACGGCCCGCGGCCGTGGTGATCGACCTCCGGGGAGTGGGGTTCTGCGACTCCTCCGGCCTGAACGTCCTGCTGCGCACCCGCCTGGCGGCGGAGCGGGCGGGCCTGGAGCTGCGACTCGCCGCCGTCCCGGCCACGGTCATGCGGGTCCTCGACCTGACCGGGGCGCGGACGGTGTTCGCCATCCACGAGTCGGTCGGCGACGCCCTCGCGGGATGAGCCGTGACGCGCGCCGGACCGGACACGCGCCGGTTCGGTGCCGTCCGGCCCGGCGGCAGGCATAATTCCGGAACCGCCGGGAAACCGACCATGCGGAAAACGCCGTCGATCCGAAAGGGTGCCCTCCTATGACGCTGAGCCGGGGAACCCTGGACGGAGAACCCCAGCAGGCCGGACCCGTGGCACCCCCGGGCGGCCAGCGCCGCCGGCTGACCCTGGCCGGGCTCCCCAAACCGGTCGCCCACGCCAGGAGCTTCACCGCCGGGGCGCTCGCGGACTGGTACCCGGCCGCCGTCGGCCCGGGTGCCCGCGACGAGACCGCCGAGGACGTGGTGCTGCTGGCGGCGGAGCTGGTCGCCAACGCGATGCTGCACGGGGACGGCCCGCTGGAGATGGTGCTGGACGTCGACGGATCGCGGCTGCGGGTCGAGGTCAGCGACCGCAGCCCCGTCATGCCGACCCCGCGCCAGCCGCACAACCCGGCGCTGCCCGGCGGTCACGGACTGTTCATCGTGGAGCGGACCGCCGACCGCTGGGGCGCCGAGCCGCACGCCCAGGGCAAGACGATCTGGGCCGAGGTCGACGCCGCGCGCTTCCTGCACGGCGGCTGAAGGCGCCGGAGGCGGCCGGACGTGCCGGAAGCGCGTTCCCGGCTCACAGGCCCTCGACCGCGCGGGCGTCGCCGGTGAGCGCGTAGCGGCGGCAGGCCAGTAGCTCGTCGAAGGTGCTGCCGATCTCCTCGCCGAGCCGGTGCAGCACCGTCTCGGCGTCATGGTCCGAGACGTAGCCCGGCGCCACCCGCAGGGCCAGCAGCCCCAGCTCGCGGTAGCCGCCGCGCAGCCGCTTCTGCACGTCCAGCCCCTCGGCGACCACGCTGCGCCAGGCCTCGACGTCCATCCCGTCGGGCCCGGGGACGCGGCGCAGATCGGCGGGCGGCACGTCCGGGCTCTCGCACAGCTCGGCGACCGCGTCGGCGACGGCGGCGGCGACCCGGGCGGGCTCCCGGGGCTCCTCGCCGGGCTCCGCGCGCAGCTGGCCCAGGCGCTCGGCGAGCAGGTCGGACAGCTCCGCCATGCGGCCGCGCAGGTCCACCACCGCCCGCACGTCCAGCACCGCCCAGCTGTCCCAGGAGTGGGCGAGCGAGGGCCCGGCCTCCCGGGCCACCGTCTCCTCGATCACGCCGGCGGTGTCCGCGAGGTCCAGCAGCCGGTAGGCGGTCGGCCGCGGGACACCGAGTTCGGCCATGGCGTAGGCGTCCCAGGAGGGATGGCCCAGCGCCGTCCACACCCGGCCCCGGTGCGCGGCGCGCACCCGCCGGGTCAGTACCAGCGCGGCGGTGCGGGGCTCCGCCACCGCCGCGCGCAGCTCGTCCGTCAGCCGCCGCGCGTCCGCACGGCCGACCGCGGCGTCCACCTCGGGGTTGCGCCTGTCGTCCATACGCCTTGCTTGCCCGCTCGGCGGCGGGCGGAATCGTGCGATACCCGGGCGAACCGTGCGTGACCGCCCCGCTCCGTGCGGACACCGACGGCCCCGGGCCCTCCCGGGTGGCGCGGGCGCCGATTCCGTGGCATGACCGGGGAGCGCCGGGGCAGACGGTGCGCACAGCGTTCGACGGCACGAGTCGCGGGAGGGCGAGGCCGATGTCGGAATCGATGGTGGCACAGCTGAGCATGCGTCTGATCACGGGCGAGGCACAGGGGCGGGACCTGCACGTCGGGTGCCGCTACGAGAGCGGCGACCCGTTCGCCGTCCGACTGGACTTCGGGGCCGACGAGGGCGCCGTCTGGGTGGTGGCCCGCGACCTGCTGGCGGCCGGGCTGCGCGGGCCGGTCGGCGAGGGCGACGTCCACATCGAGCCGAGCGGCACCGGCGAGCACGTGTTCATCGCGCTGGGCTGCCGGGACGGCGTCGCGCTGCTGAAGGCGCCGACGCGCCCGCTCGCCCGCTTCCTGCGCGCCACCGGTCGGCTGGTCCCCGTCGGCTCCGAGTCCGACCGCATCGACTGGGACCGCTGCATCAGCGATCTGCTCTCCGCGTGACCGGTCGGTCCGCGTCCTCGACGACGACCCGCAGGCTCTCCAGCCCGGGGTCGGCCGAGTCCGGCACCAGCATGCCGGCCGCCGGCCCGCTGCGCAGGTACTCGACGAGGGGGTTGGCGTGGAAGGCCGCCAGGGCCTCCAGAACGGGTGCCTGCGACTGGTCCATGTCCGGCGGCTGCCCCGCCGGCCCCGCCGGAAACCCGCCGCCGTCCGGCATGAACCCCGGGATCGGGGTTAGACGGCCGGTCGACACCGACCGCCGTCCCGCGTCAGGAAAGGGCCGCCGTGACCGACATCTCCCGCCTCCCCGGAGCCGCCGAGCAGCACTGGAACTGGCAGCTGGAGGGGGCCTGCCGCAGCGTCGACAGCAGCATCTTCTTCCACCCGGTCAACGAGCGCGGCGCCGCCGCGAAGGAGCGCGAGCAGCACGCGAAGTCGGTCTGCGCGCGCTGCCCGGTGCGGGTGCAGTGCCGCCGGTACGCGCTGGCCACCCGGGAGCCCTACGGCGTGTGGGGCGGGCTGACGGAGGAGGAGCGGCGTGCGCTGTTCACGGACCTCTCCGCACCGGGTCCCCGGCTCGCGTAGCGCGGCCCGCGGCCGCTGCACGGCAACTCGCGGCGGACGCGTTTGCCCGCCCCGAAGGGTGGTACACGCAGCGCCGGGGCCCGGCCGGAGAACGGCGGGCCACCGGCCCTCCGGGGCTCCGCCCGTCCGCATCCACCGGGAGGCATCCGTGATCGTCCTCGGCGTCATACTCCTCATCATCGGCTTCGTCACCGGCATCTCGGTGCTGTGGACCATCGGCATCGTCCTCGTCCTGATCGGCCTCGTGCTGTGGGTCGCCGGTGCCCTCGGCCACGCCGTCGGCGGACGCCGCCACTACTACTGACCACCACCGGCCGCAGCACCCGGC
>NZ_JBHVER010000166.1:0-18313 GCF_042802195.1 Kitasatospora sp. NPDC057500
GCGGCCCCCCCCGCCCCCCGCGCCCCCCCCCCCCCCCCGGCGGGGGGGGGGGGCCGGGGGGCCGACGGCACCCTGCCCCTCGCCGTTCTCGCGCGAGCCGTTCCGCCTCAGGGGCAGATGATGTCGCTCGCCCGCTCGACGCCGTCCGGCTCCGCCCCGCCGCCGCTTCCCGCCCCGTCCGCGTGCGGCTCTCCCACCGGGCCGGACGGCGCCGCACCGGGCGCCGGGGACAAGGGGGTGGCGGTGGCCGTCGGCCCGGCCGCCGGGTAGTCCGTGCCCGCGTACAGCTGGAGGACCGTCCCGAGCCCCGGCACCGGGGTCAGCTCGGCCTCCGGCACCGCGCCCGCCAGCGTCCGTGCCGCGTCGGCCCGGCGCGGGTCGTAGCGGATCACCGTCCGCCCGGCCGCCGTGCCCGCCGGGGCGTTGGACGGAGCCCCGGTGGTGGCGAACCCGGCCCGTCGCAGCTCGGAGTCGACCCGGGCGCCCAGCCCCGCCACCCCCGCCGCGTTGAGCACCTGGACGTGCACCTGCTCCGGTGCGACGGCGGCCGGAACCGCGGCGGCCGGAACCCCGGAGGGAGGGGGCAGGGGACCTCCCTCCCCGGGGTCGTCCGTCGCCCCGCCCGCGCCCTCCGTCAGTGGACGTCCCTCCCGGACGGCGTCGAACAGCTCCTCCGCCCGCTCCTCGTCCCACAGCACCGTCGACCCCCACCCGGCGACCGGGTGGTCCACCGAGGCCAGCGGCACGGTCGCGAAGTCGGCCCGCCCGGCCGTCAGGTCCTTCATCCGGGCCGCCAGGGTGATCAGGTCGTCGGCCGCGAGGTCCTGGTCCGCCTTGACCGAGCCGAGCAGGCTGTCCGTGACCCGGGCCAGCCGGACCGGGTTGAGCAGGGTGCCGCTGCTGGTCACCTCGTGCAGCAGTTGGGCGACGAACCGCTGCTGCCGGTGCATCCGCCCCAGGTCGGCGCTGCCGTCGAGGTGCCGGGCGCGCACGTACTTGAGCGCCCCCGCGCCGTCCAGGGTGCTGGTGCCGGCCGGCAGGTCCAGCCCCGAGTACTCGTCCTTGAGCGGCTTGGAGGTGCAGACCCGGACCCCGCCGACGGCGTCCACGGCGGAGACGAACCCGGCGAAGTTCACCTGGAGGTAGTGGTCGATCCGCAGCCCGGTGTTCTCCTCGACGGTGGCCACGGTCAGCTGCGGCCCGCCCAGCCCGTACGCCGCGTTGATCTTCCCCTTGCCGGCCGGGACCTCCTTGTGGGTCGCCGGGTCTTGGTGGGCGGGGATGTCCACATAGGAGTCGCGCGGAATGCTGATCACACTGGCCCGGGAGCCGTCCCCGGCGAGCTGGACGATCATCATCGTGTCGGTGCAGTGGCAGGACTCGCCCCCGGCGTGCAGGACGCTCTTCAGGGTCTTCTCCGGGATGCCGTCGCGCTCGTCGGTGCCGACCACGAGGAAGGTGGTGGAGCCGTCCTCGGCCGGCCGGGCCCGGTCACCGGTGAAGGCGTCGACCCGGTCGATCGACCCGATGCCGCGCAGGACCGCCCAGCCACCGCAGGAGGTGGCGAGGACGGCGAACGCGACGCCTGCGGCGAGCCGGAGGGGCCAGCGGCGCCGCCGCCGTCCGGGCGAGGCGCCGGCCGGGCCTCCGGACTGGGCGGAGAGGGGGGAGACGGGCATCTCTCGGATGGTAGGGGCGCCCTCGGTCGGGCCGGGTGAGGGCGCGCCGGGGTCGGGTTGTACGGTGGGCCCCGATCGGTGAAACGTTCCTCCTGGTGCTCTCCGGCGAGGTGGAACGTCTCGTCGACGATCCTTCGCACACGGCCGCCTCCGGGCCGGGCACAGCGCCCCAGACCGGGACAAGACGGCACCCCATCCACACCGGTACGGTTGGCCCCGATGAACACCAAGGCTGCTGAGGAGCTGCCGGCGGTCTCCGTGATCATGCCGGTGCTCAACGAGGAACGACACCTGCGTACGGCCGTCCGGCACATCCTGGAACAGGACTACGCCGGGCCGATGGAGGTGGTGATCGCCCTCGGTCCGTCCACCGACCGCACCGCGCAGATCGCCGCCGAACTCGTGGCCGAGGACCCGAGGGTCCGGACCGTGGAGAATCCGACCGGGCGCACCCCCGCGGGACTGAACGCGGCGATCCGCGGCTCCCGCCACCCCGTCGTGGTCCGGGTCGACGGCCACGGCCTGCTGACGCCGGGCTACATCACCACGGCGGTCCGGCTGCTCTGCGAGATGGACGCGGCCAACGTCGGTGGCGTCATGCACGCCGAGGGCGAGACCGAGTGGGAGAACGCGGTCGCCGTCGCGATGACCTCCAAGATAGGGGTCGGCAACGCCGCCTTCCACACCGGCGGCCTGGCCGGCCCGGCGGACACCGTCTACCTCGGGGTGTTCCGGCGCGAGGTGCTGGAGCGCCTCGGCGGCTACAACGAGGAGTTCGTCCGCGCCCAGGACTGGGAGCTCAACTACCGCATCCGCCAGGACGGCGGCCTGGTCTGGTTCACCCCGCAGCTGCGCGTCACCTACCGCCCCCGACCCAGCGTCAAGGCACTGGCCAAGCAGTACAAGGACTACGGCCGCTGGCGCCGGGTGGTCACCCGCTACCACCGGGGCTCGGTCAACCTGCGCTACCTCGCGCCCCCGGCCGCCTTCCTCGGCGTCGTGCTCGGGCTGGTGCTCGGCGCGGCCGTCCACCCGGCCTTCCTGGCCGGCCCCGCCGCCTACCTGCTCGGCATAGGCGTCGGCGCGCTGGTCGAGGGCCGCGGCCTGTCGCCCAAGGCGAAGGCGCTGCTCCCGCTGGCCTTCGCGACCATGCACCTCAGCTGGGGCTTCGGCTTCCTCACCTCGCCGCGCTCACTGGCCCGCAAGGTGATAGGCAGCAGCGCCGCGGCCACCACCGACGTGGTGGCCGAGCGGGGCTGACGCCCGCCGGACCTTCCCGGCACCAATCGGCCAATCCCGCGGACCCGCCCTCCCGTTCCCCCGCCCGGCGCTATCGTCGGGCGCCATGGGGACAGTTGAGGGCGGGTCCGCCGCCGTTTCCGAGGGCGGGGCCCGGGTCGAGCCGACCGCCGACGTCGACGGGCGCGCGGTGCTCGGCGCCGGGACGACCGTCTGGCACCTCGCCCAGGTCCGCGAGGACGCGGTGATCGGAACGGACTGCATCATCGGCCGCGGCGCCTACGTCGGCCCCGGCGTGCGCATCGGCGACCGGGTCAAGCTCCAGAACCACGCGCTGGTCTACGAGCCCGCGGTGCTGGAGGACGGCGTCTTCGTCGGCCCGGCCGCGGTGCTCACCAACGACCTCTATCCGCGCTCGGTGGACGTCGACGGCCGGCTCAAGCGCGGCGACGACTGGCACGCCCGCGGGGTGACGCTCCGTCGGGGCTGCTCGATCGGCGGCCGCGCCGTGCTGGTCGCCGGGGTGACGGTGGGCCGCTGGGCCCTGGTCGCGGCCGGCGCGGTGGTGCACCGGGACGTCCCGGACTTCGCGCTGGTGGCCGGGGTCCCGGCCCGCCGGATCAAGTGGGTCGGCCGGGCCGGCGAACCGCTGGAGCCGGCCGGCGAGGACCGATGGCGCTGCCCGCGCACCGGCGAGGAGTACCGGGAGGCGGACGGCGTGCTCGCCCCGGCCGACGCGTCCTGACGGCGGGCTACTTCGCGCAGACGTCGGTGTCGTCGGCCTGGACCCGCTGGAGGTCCTTGGGCGCCTCGGTCACCGGCGCGCTCGGGGCGGCCGCGGCGGCAGCCGTCGCGTCCTTGCCGAGCACCAGTACCAGCCCGTCCTTGGCGCCCAGCTTCGGGTCCGCCCTGACCGCGTCGGCGGGCAGGCCCAGCGCGGTGGCCAGCGCCGTTGCCTCGGCGGCCTTCCCGGCCGGGTGGGCGATGGTGGTGGCCGCCGCGACCGGCGCGTTGGCGGCGGTCGCCGCCCGGGTGTAGCCCTGCGCCTGGAGCCGGTCGACGGCCTGCTGCGCCTGCCCGGGCGTCCCGGTGCCGTTGCGCACCGACACCCGTAGCGCCTTCGCGTCCGCCGCCGGAGTCGCCGGAGTCGCCGGAGCCGTCGGAGCCGTCGTGGTCGGGGCGGCCGACGTGGCCGGAGCCGAGGGGGTCGCCGGGGCCGAGGGGGCCTCCGGAGCGGTGGCCGCCGTCTCGGTCAGCGACCGGTCGCCCCCGACCATCGAGAACAGCTGCCCGGCGTCCGGCTGCTTGAGCACCAGCCGGTTCTCGTCCGCCGGGTCGTCCAGCACCGGCACGGTGGTGAAGGTGATGTTCCTGGTGTCGACCTTGCTGACGTCCAGCGCGAGGCTGGTCAGCTTGTCGACGCTGCCGATCCCGGAGTCGACGGTGAGCGCCTTGGTGGCGGCGTCCGCGAGCTTCCAGAGCTTGGCCGGGTCGGTCAGGGTGTCGTTGCTCTTGGCCGAGCGGATCATCGAGCTGATGAACTGCTGCTGGAGCGGGATCCGGGAGAGGTCGCCGCCCTGTCCGACGGCGTGCCGGGTACGAACGAAGGCGAGCGCCTCGTCGCCCTGGACGACGTGCCGGCCCTTGCTCATCTTCAGGTGCGAGTCGGGGTCGTTGATGTCCTTGGCCACGCAGACCTCGACGCCGCCGACGGCGGTGGAGAGCGTCTTCACGGCGTTGAAGTCGACCATCATGAAGTGGTCGATCCGGATGCCGGTCATCTTCTCGACGGTCTTCCAGGTGCAGCTCGGGTCGCGGCCCTCCTGCCCGAGGCTGTTGTTGAACATCGTGCGCGCCGTGCCGGGGATGGTCCTCCCGTCGGGCGCCTGGCAGTCCGGGACCGGCACCATCAGGTCGCGCGGGATGCTGAGCACCGTCGCGTTGCTGCGGTCCTTGGAGACGTGGAACAGCATCGTGGTGTCGGCGTGCCCGGCGCTGCCCTCGTCGCCGTACGCGCGGCCCAGGCCCGCCCGGCTGTCGGTGCCGATCACCAGGATGTTCATGGCGTCGCCGACCGGCTTGGGCCGCTCCGCCTCGTTGCCCAGCTGCACCTTGACGGCGGTGATGTTGTTGTTGAAGTGCTGGTACGCGTAGTACGCGCCGCCGCAGCCGGCCACCAGGACGAACGCGGAGAGGCCGCCGGTCCACTTCAGCAGCCTTCGGCGTCGGTTGCGCCGGGCCGCGCCGCGCGCCCGGCGCCGGTCGGCCCGGCCGCCCCCCGCCGTGCCGCCGGTGGTGCCCCCGGTCGCGGCCTCGGCCTCGGCCGCGGTCTCGGGGGTGCGCCGGCGCTGGACGGGGATGCCCCGGGCCGGGTCGGGCGGGGTCCGCCCGGCGTCCGGCGTGACGCCGTGGATGTCCTGCTGCACGGGTGTTCCCCTCCCTCCGACCGGTCCTCCGGCCGGTGCGCGAATTGCGCGACCGACTCGGACACCCTAGACGAGCCGGGTGGGGGAATTGTTCCTGGTGTGATCTCCGCCATGGCGCTGAACGGCAATTCCGCAGGTGAATCAGGTGCTGGGAATTTCCGGTGAGAACCTTTCAAGATCATGATCCGTGTACGGAATGGTGATCCGATGAACCGCTGATCCGCTTCGTCGAGGGTCAGTGCACCGCGCACGCGTCCACGTCGGCCGTCCGCCCCTCGAACGACGGCGGAGTGCTGACGCTCAGTGACGGGGAGGGCGACGGCGACGCCGTCCGGGAGGCCAGCGGGGCCGGCTGGGCCGTCGGCGACGGGCCCGACCCCGGGGGCCGCACCTCCACCGGCCGGTCGTCCCGCAGCGCCGCGAACAGCTGGGTGGTCTGCGGCTGCACGAACTCGTCCCGGTCCGAGTCGAACCGGTACGGCTGCCGAGGCGCCGTCAGGAAGGTCACGTCCGAGGACGGGATTCCTCGCAGGTCCTGGGTCAGGTCGTACAGCGCGCCCAGCGAGGACAGCCCGCCGTCGGCCCGCACCGAGGAGGTGGCCGCGTCCAGTACCGGCCACAGCTTGGTCGGGTTGAGCAGCACGCCCTGCGACTGCACCTTGCGGATCAGCGCTGCGAGGAACTGCTGCTGACGTCCCATCCGCTGGGTGTCGCTGCCGTCGCCGAGGGTCTCCCGGGCCCGGACGTAGCCCAGCGCCTGCTCGCCGCGCAGGGTCTGCCGCCCGGCCGGCAGGTCCAGCTTGGCGTCCTTGTCGTGGATCGGCTGCGGGACGCACACCTCGACCCCGTCGACGGCGTCCACCATCCGCTTGAAGCCGGTGAAGTCGATGATCACGTAGTGGTCGATCCGGATGCCGCTGAGCTGCTCGACGGTCCGGATCGAGCACGCCGGGCCGCCGGTCTCGAAGGCCGCGTTGAACTGCATCAGCGCGGGCCGGCTGCGGGTGCCGTCCGGCTGCTCGCAGGCGGGGACGCTCACCATGACGTCACGCGGGATGGAGACCGCGGTCGCGTGCCGCCGGTCGGCGGCCAGGTGGAGCAGGATCGTGGTGTCCGAGCGCTGGCCCCCGGCCGAGCCGTAGGAGGCGTTGGCGCCGGTCCGGTCGTCGCTGCCGATCAGCAGCAGGTTCTCCGCGCCGCGGGCCCCGGCGGTCCGGGCGGGACGCTCGGCCTCCAGCCGGGCCAGCAACTGGTCGGTGGTGGAGTCGGTGCGGATGTTGCCGTCGAGCTTGCGGTAGGCGATCCAGAGCAGCGTGCCGGAGGCGACCAGCAGGAACGCGAGGGCGCCGGCGGTGATGATCAGCCACCGCCGGCGGCGGCGCCGTCGGCCGCCGGAAGCCTCCGCAATGGCTTCCGGCTCCGCGGCGCCGGCCTCCCCGCTCGGGGGGCGTTCGGTCGGGGGGTGCTCGGTGTCGTCCTCGGCCATGGCAGGCATCCCTACCCGCCGGGCCGGGGCCGGGGGTTACCCGAGGCGCAGTGTCACCCGTTCGGATTCCACCCGCTTCTCCCACTGGGCGGCGTCCAGGCCGTCCGAGTTGCGGCAGAGCACCACCGACGCACCGGCCGCCAGCGGCGCCAGCAGTCCGGCCTCCAGGCCCGCCCAGTCGTCGAAGGAGAGGGTGGACAGCACCCGGTCGCCCGGCCCCACGCCCAGCCGGGCCGCGCCCTCGCGGGCCAGTTGGACGGTCTGCTCCCCGGTCAGCTTCAGCGGCAGGCCGTCGACCGAGGTCTCCAGCGCAGGGGCGTCCGGGGTGACGGGGGAGTAGGGGGCGAACCGGTCGCCCTGGCCGGGCACCTCGGCCGCGTAGTCCAGGAAGCCGTCCGGACGCTGCGGGAACCGCCCGCCGAGCGGACGCAGCGCGAGCGCCACCCGCTCGCCCTCGCAGGCCTGGGCGGCTTCCAGGCCGTCCGGGCCGCTGACCACCAGGTCGGCGGCGGCCGGGTCGCCGCCCGGCACCGCCGCCACCCCGACCGACCAGCAGGCGAGCAGCCAGACGGCGCTCTGCCAGTGGGCCGGGAGGAGCAGCGCGGCGCGGTCGCCGGGACCGGCGTTGAGCTCGTCCTGGAGCAGGTTGGCGGTCTTGGCCACCCAGTTGTCGAAGGTCCGGGCGGAGAGCTCGACGCGTTCGCCGCTGGCGTCGTCGTAGAAGGTGACCAGCGGGGCCGCGGGGTCGACTGAGGGAGTGCCACCTCGCAGGTAAGCGTGCAGCAGCTCGACGGGGGTGCGGGCATCGGCAGCGAAAGGCGAAGTCATGGTGCGCCCCAGCCTACGGCCTTCGGGCGGACGTCCGGGAGGGGTGGTGGCGGCGGCGCCGGGCGGCGTGGCGGGCGGGTCGAGATCCCGTGAACATCCGGCTTACGGGCACTTTCCGCTCCGCCCGCCGGAGCGCTCCCGGACGCCCCCTCACCCCGGTCCCGGCCCGCGTGCGACCAGCTCCCGCAGTTCGGCGGTCAGCGCCTCCGCGAGGTCGGGCCGCCGGTCGTACCGGGCGGGGGTGGTCTGCCACAGCGCGATCCGCCAGCCCGCCCCCGCGTTGACCGCGATCACCGTCTGCAGTGCGTTCAGCGCGGGGTCCACGTCCTGTGCGTCGTCCGGCACCAGGCCGGCGACCGCGTCCAGCTGCGCCACCCCCGGCGCCAGCGCCCGCACCCGCCGGACCTTGGCGACGTACTCGGGCGTCGCGTGGTCGGCGAAGATCCGCCCGAGCTCGGCGGCCATCACCGAGCGGCCGGAGTGCCTGGTCCCGTCGAAGCCGATCACCTCGCCGTCCGCGGCGAACGGACCGGCGAAGGCCGCGCCGTCCCGCTGGTTCCAGCCCTCCAGCACCCGGTGGTAGAGGGCCCGCACGGCGCTCTCGTCACCTGGGGCCAACCCCGCCACCCGCGTATCGTTCATATCCCCATGGTCGGCGGACAACGGAGGAGGCGCACGACGATGAACGGCGGCAGCGTGCCCGCCCCCAGGGCGGCCGCCGACGGCACCGCGGCGGTGCGCCGCTGGCGGCCCGGCTTCCCGCTGGACGTGGCCCGCACCCTGCTCCCGCTGCGCCGCGGCCCGGCCGACCCGGCGTACCGGACGACCGCCGACGGCGCCGTCTGGCGCGCCTCCCGCACCCCGGCCGGAATCGGCACCCTGCGGGTGCTCGCCCGCCCCGCCGAGGGCGTGGTCGAGGCGGGCGCCTGGGGCCCGGGCGCGCAGTGGCTGCTCGACCGGCTGCCCGGGCTGCTCGGCGAGGGCGACGACCCGGCGGGCCTGGTCCTGCCGCCCGGCCCGCTGCGCGAGGCCCAGCGCGAGGTGGCCGGCGTGCGGCTGGTCAGGACCGGCCTGGTCATGGAGTCCCTGGTGCCGGCGATCCTGGAGCAGAAGGTCACCACCGGTGAGGCCTACCGCGCCTGGCGCGCCCTGCTGCGCTCCTACGGCACCCCGGCGCCCGGGCCGGTCGAGGAGCTGTGGGCGGCGCCCTCGGCCCGCGAGTGGTCGCAGGTGCCGAGCTGGGACTGGCACCGCGCGGGCGTGGACCCGAAGCGCTCGGCCACGATCCAGCGCGCCGTCCGGCTGGCGGCCCGGCTGGAGGAGGCCTCCGGGATGGACCACGAGGCGTCCTTCGCCCGGCTCACCGCCGTCCCGGGCATCGGCGTCTGGACGGCCGCCGAGACCCTCCAGCGCAGCAACGGCGACGCCGACGCGGTCTCGGTCGGCGACTTCCACCTGCCCAACACGGTCGGCTGGGCGCTGGCGGGCCGGGTCCGCAGCGACGACGCCCAGATGCTGGCCCTCCTTGAGCCCTACCGCCCGCACCGCCACCGCCTGTGCCGGATCGTCCTCGCCGCCGGCACCCACGCCCCCCGCTTCGGCCCCCGCCTCACCCCCAACGACCACCGCCACCGCTGATGCGAGACACTCCCGTGGTGTACACCTCCAGGTGTACGCTCGACCCATGGCTGAATCGCTGAGCATCCGTGAAGCCCGAGCCCACCTCGCCGAGGTCGTCACCAAGGCCGAGTCCGGTGAGATCACGGTGATCACCCGCAAAGGCGAACGCGTCGGCGCGGTGGTGCCGATCGAGGTCCTCGACGCCATAGAGGCAGCGGCGGACGAGCTCGCCGCCAGGGAGGCCGAAGTGCACCGCAATGACCCCACGGTCAGCATGGCGGAGTTGCTGGCCGACCTCTTCGAGTCGCCTCCGGACTCGGCCGGGAGCGCCGCGTGAAATACGCCTTCCGCTTCACCACGCACGCTCAGCGCCAGTTGAGGGTGATCGGTCAGGTCGAGGCCATGCGAATCCTCACCGCACTGACGGCCCTCGGCGACGACCCGTTCGCCGAGGGCCTCGGTGTGAAGAAGCTGGCCGGACACGTCGGCCTCTACCGCCTGCGGGTGGGCGCCTACCGCGTGGTCTACGAGGTGGAGGGGGGCCGGATGATCATCCTCGTGGTCAACGTCGGCAATCGCCGGGACGTGTACCGCCGGCTCTGACTCCTACCGGACCTCGATGAAGGCGTCCGCCGTGCGGTCGGGCCGGGGGCGGGGGGGTTCGGCGGGGTGGCCGACGGCGACGGCGCCCATGGGGTCCCAGGTGCCGGGGAGGTCCAGGGCGGTGCGGACGGTGTCGCGGCAGAACATGGTGGAGGAGACCCAGGCCGAGCCGTAGCCCTCGCCGGCCAGGGTGACCAGGAGGTTCTGCACGGCGGCGCCGACCGCGACGGTGAACATCTCCCGCTCGGCGGTGGCGCGGCGCTCGTCGGGGTAGTCGTGCGAGCCGTCCATCACCAGGCAGGGCACCACCAGGTAGGGGGCGTCCCGCAGGACGTTGCCGCGGGCGGTGCGGCGGGCGATCTTCTCCTCGTCCCAGCCGTCCAGTTCGGCGAGGTCGCGGCGCCAGGCGGCGAGCATCGCGTCCAGCAGCCGGGTCCGCACCTCGGGGGTCTCCAGCAGGACGAACCGCCACGGCGTGGTGTGGTGCGGCGCGGGCGCGGTGGCCGCGGCGGCGACCGCGCGCCGGACGGCCTGCGGGTCGACCGGCTCGGCGGTGAAGGCGCGGACGGTGCGCCGCTGGGTGACGGCCTGCCGGATCGCCTCGGAGGTGCCGAGCCGGAACATGTCCTCGGCGGCGGGCCGGATCAGCGGCCGGGCGCCCTCGCCGTCCTCGTCGGTGACCAGGTGGCCGAGGCCGCGCACCACGGCGACCGGGGTGCCGGTGGCCTTGCCCTTCACCAGGTCGGCGGCGGCGGCGAGCTCGTCGGCGGTGGCGGTGACGGTCTGCGCCAGCTCGTTGCCGTGCGAGTCGGTGCGGCCCCGGTGGTCCTCGACGACGGGCAGCCCGGCGGCGCCGATGGCGACGTCGGTGAGCCCGTTGCGCCAGGGCCGGCCGAAGGTGTCGGTGAGGACGACGGCGAGCCGGCGCCCGGTCAGCCGCTGGAGCCGGGCGCGCAGCGCGCGGGCGGAGGCGTCCGGGTCCTCGGGCAGCAGCAGCACGGTGCCGGGGGCGGTGTTGGAGGCGTCCACCCCGGCGGCGGCCATGACCAGGCCGTTGCGGTTCTCGACGATCCGGGTGCTGCCGCGCCGGGCGACCAGCCGGACGGTCTCGGCGTCGATCGCGGCCTCCCGGTCGGCGGCCTCCAGCACCCGGCCCTCGGCCTTGCTGACCACCTTGGAGGTGACCAGCAGGATGTCGCCGTCCCGGTACTCGGCGGCCTTGGCGATCAGCCCGGCGAGGTCGCAGCCGGCGTCGATCTCGGGCAGCCCGTCGACGGGGAGGACCTGGAAGGTCATCCGCGCACCTGCTCGGCGAGCGCGAGGGCGGCCCGGGCCATCTCGGCGGTGGCGGGGACGTCGGTCATCAGCAGCGGGACGGCCCGGCAGGCGATCCCGCCGGCCTCGACGGCGGCGACGGCGGCCTCGTCCGCGGTGTCCACCAGCCACCCGTCGATGAGGCCCTCCCGTCGCCCACCACCGCCCTCGCTCGTGCTGCTTCGCAGCGCTGCCCTGCTGCCGTAGTTCAGCGCGACCGCCTCGGCGGTGGTCTCGACGCCGACGGCGGCGAGCACCTTGTCGGCCATGCCCCGCACCGGTGCCCCGCCGATGATCGGGGAGAGCCCGACCACCGGGGCGGACGCCGCGGCGACGGCGGCCCGGATGCCCGGCACGGCGAGGATGGTGCCGATCGAGACGACCGGGTTGGACGGCGGGAAGAGGATGACGTCGGCGTCGGCGATCGCCTCCAGCACGCCGGGCGCCGGCTTGGCGGTGTCCGCGCCGATCGGCACGATCGCCTCGGCGTCGACGGCGGCGTGCAGCCTGACCCAGTACTCCTGGAAGTGGATCGCCCGGGTGCCCTGGTCGTCGGTGATCCGCACATGGGTCTCGACCCGGTCGTCGCTCATCGGCAGCAGCCGCACCCCGGGCCGCCAGCGCACGCAGAGCGCCTCGGTGACCTGGCTGAGGGTGTAGCCGGCGGTGAGCATCTGGCTGCGCACGAGGTGGGTGGCGAAGTCGCGGTCGCCGAGCCCGAACCATTCGGGCCCGACGCCGTACTCCTTCATCTCGGCCTTGATGGACCAGGTCTCGTCGGTCCGGCCCCAGCCCTGCTCCTCGTGGATGCCGCCGCCGAGGGTGTACATGACGGTGTCGAGGTCGGGGCAGACCTTCAGCCCGTAGAGGTGGATGTCGTCACCGGTGTTGCCGATGACGGTGATCTCGTCCTCGGGACCGATGGCCTCCCGGAGTCCGCGCAGGAAACGCGCTCCGCCGATCCCGCCTGCCAGTGCCACGATGCGCATGCGCCCATCCTGCCACGCGCCGACGGGTCGTCAGCCCGGTCCTCGACCGTCCGCCGCCGTGCCCCGGCGGGCCCGGCCGGCCTCAGCCGACCTCGGCGGACGCCTGCGGGTGCTGCTCGGGGACGGCCGTGCCGCCGTACTGGTTCATCTCGGTCAGGCCGGGGCTGTAGAGGTGGATGGAGACGGCCGGCTCCAGCGAGCCGTTGACCACCTCGTGCAGGTACCCGGCGGAGAACACCCGCTGGCCTCCGGGGCGCAGCGTCCGGGCGCCGTCGCCGGCGTGCGTCAGGGAGCGTTCCACGAGCTCGCCCCGGACGACGGTCATCACGCCGGAGGAGGCGCCGTGGTCGTGCAGGCCGCTGCTCTGGCCGGGCAGCCAGCTGAGCAGCCAGACCTCGTAGCCGGGGCCGGTCTCCAGCCGGGCGTACCAGCGGGTGAGTGCGTCGTAGCGGACCAGCGGCTCCCAGCGGGCGCGGTCGGCGGCGATCTCGCGGACCAGCCGGGAGTGGTCGGCGACGGTGACGGGGTGCCCGGGCAGGTCGGTGCGGGCGAGGTGCGGGAAGGCCAGCGGGTCGCCGGCGATGGAGACGTCGCTGAGGCCGTCGGCCCACGGGTGGTCGCCGGGGTGGCCACCGGGGCGGGCGGCCGGGGAGGGGGCGACGGGGCGGGTGACGGCGCGGAGGGTGTGTCGGGCGAGCTTGCTGCGGTCGCGGTTCCGCTTGCGGATGCGGATCATTCGCACGGGAGTCGTCCTCGGAAGGGCTGGGTCGTCAGGGGATCAGCCGGATCCGGGATGTCCTGGGGCGGGAATCGCGGGCGGCCTCTGTGCTTCCTGGGCGGCGCGCGGCGGGACGGCGGGCGCCTAGATACAGCGGCAGGAACAGAGGCGACAACAGGAGTTCGCGGCACGGCGGAGGGCGGAACCGCTCCGGGGGCTGGCGAACTCTGACATGGGGGCAAGGAGATCGCATCCGCGGGGGCGCTGTCAACTCGGCGAGAGCGGACATTCGGGGGAGATGGGTCATGAAGTACCCGATGGGGTGATAAATCACCCTCTATGTTTCGATGGGAAGATCGCCGGGAAGAGAGGGCGGTGACCGGCCTGTGGCGGTGACTGCGCGTCACCCGGCCCCCGGTCGCGAAGGGTTCACCGGCCTTCGAGGGCAATCGGGCGGAGGTCCGATGTGTCCGGTTATGTACACTATTCGTAACGGCTTGGTGCCGGGGAGTGAATCCTGGCCCCAATACCAGAGCTCGGCTTGACTGGGCCAGAGTGACGCAACTGTAATTTCACTCGTGTCGTCGGCCGCACGAGGCAACGGCAACCACGGGGATGCCAATAGGGGCAGAGGAGGCGCGCCACATGAGCGAGCTCTTTGAGCTGTTGATCGGTGACGGCATCGAGGAGGAAGAGGAACTCGGCTGGCAGGAGCGCGCGCTGTGCGCCCAGACCGACCCGGAATCCTTCTTCCCCGAGAAGGGCGGCTCCACGCGCGAGGCCAAGAAGGTCTGCCTCGCCTGCGAGGTCCGCTCCGAGTGCCTGGAGTACGCCCTCGCCAATGACGAGCGCTTCGGCATCTGGGGCGGCCTCTCCGAGCGCGAGCGCCGCCGGCTCAAGAAGAGCGCCGTCTGAACGGGGTGGACGCGTCCCCCGGATCACCGGACCCCGGATCCTCGAACCACCGGCCCGCACGGGCGGCCGGCGACGAAGCGCCTCACCACGGGTGGTGAGGCGCTTTCGCGTTCCCGGACGGGCGCCGGGGCGGACACCGTGGACGGAGCCGCCACCGGGAGCCGTTAGTGTGGTGCGCCATCCGGTTGCCGTTCACCGGCTGTGTCCACCGAGAACTGGGGCCCGCGCACGCGATGACCGTCTACAGCCACCAGAGCGGCCTCTCCTCCAGCAGGCCGCCCGCCTACCCGCGCCACCTGGTCACCGCCGTGATCGTCTCGCACGACGGCGCCCGCTGGCTGCCCCGGGCCCTCGCCGGCCTGCTCGGCCAGGACCGCCAGGTCCAGCGCGTCCTCGCCGTCGACACCGGTTCCACCGACGACTCCCCGCGCCTGCTCGCCGAGACCCTCGCCGACTGGCTCCCGGAGAGCGGCCCGACCGTCCTCGGCCGCCGGGCCGGCTTCGGCACCGCCGTCGCCGAGGCCGTCTTCAACAGCCCCCCGCTGCGCCCCGAGGACCTCCCCTACCGGCTCGACCCCTCCGGCTACGACCCGGTCACCGGCGGCTGGGACGACTTCGGCGACCCCCTCGGCGAGCAGGACGACCTCGGCCGCGGCGGCCCCCGGGAGACCCGGCCCGTCGAGTGGCTCTGGCTGCTGCACGACGACTGCGAGCCGCAGACCGACGCGCTGCGCCGACTGCTCCAGGTCGCCGACTCCACCCCCAGCGCCGCCGTCGTCGGCCCCAAGCTGCGCAGCTGGTACGACCGCCGGCAGCTGCTGGAGGTCGGCGTCAGCATCGCCCGCTCCGGCCGCCGTTGGACCGGGCTCGACCGCCGCGAGCAGGACCAGGGCCAGCACGACCAGGTGCGCCCGGTGCTCGCCGTCTCCTCCGCCGGCATGCTGGTGCGCCGCGACGTCTTCGAGGAACTCGGCGGCTTCGACCGGGCGCTGCCGCTGATGCGCGACGACACCGACTTCTGCTGGCGGGTCAACGCCGCCGGCCACCGCGTCGTGGTCGCCCCGGACGCCGTGCTCCGGCACGCCGAGGCCGCCAGCCGCGAGCGCCGCGCCATCGACTGCGGCCCCGTCCACCCGCACCGGGTGGACAAGGCCGGCGCCGTCTACACGCTGCTCGCCAACTCCAAGGGCGCGCTCTTCCCCTACGTCCTGCTGCGGCTGGTGCTCGGCACCCTGCTGCGGGTGGTCGCCAACCTGCTCGGCAAGGACCCCAAGCAGGCCTTCGACGAACTCGCCGGCCTCGGCCACGAACTCGTCCGGCTGCCCCGGCTGCTGGCCGCCCGCAAACGCCGCGCCCGCAGCCGCGCCGCCGACGCCCTGGACGACCGCACGCTCTTCCCCGCACCCGGCGCCACCGCCCGGCTCGCCGTCGAGGGCGCCATCGGCTCGCTCGGCATAGGGGGCGGCGACGACGCCGGCGCCGGCCGGCACGGCACCGCCGAGGCCGGCGGCGACGAGGACGCCGAGGACCTGGTCGTCGAGCAGTTCGCGCTCGTCAAGAAGCTCGTCCGGCGCCCCGCCCCGGTGCTGTTCGCGGCCCTGCTGGTGTTCGCCCTGGTCGCCTGCCGCGGCCTGCTCGGCGGTGACGCCCTGTTCGGCGGCGCCCTGCTGCCCGCCACCGACGGCGCGGCCGGGCTCTGGTCGGCCTACGCCGACGCCTGGCACCCCGTCGGAACCGGCTCCACTGCCGCCGCACCGCCCTACCTCGCGGTGCTGTCGATCCTCTCCTGGATGCTGTTCGACCACGCGGACCTCGCGGTCACCCTGCTGGTCGTCCTCGCCGTCCCGCTCTCCGCCGTCAGCGCCTACCTTGTCTCCCGGCCGCTGATCGACTCCAAGCTGGTCCGCGCCTGGGCCAGCGCCACCTACGCGCTGCTGCCCGCCGCGACCGGCGCGCTCGCCCAGGGCCGGATCGGCACCGCCGTCCTCGCCGTGCTGCTGCCGCCGCTGGCCCGCGCCGCCGCGATCACCGCGGGCCTCGGCATCCGCGACGAGAGCGCCGCCAAGGGCGCCCGCCCCGGCTGGCGCCCGGCCTGGATGACCGTCCTGCTGCTCACCCTGGCCACCGCCTTCGTCCCGCTGGTCTGGGCGCTGGCCGTCCCGCTCTGCCTGGCGATGCTGGTCACCGCCGTGGTCCGCGGCGGCGCCTTCGGCTCCGGCGTCACCGCGCTGCGGCTGCTCGGCCTGCGCGTCCTGGTGATCCTCGCGGTGCCGGTCGGCGTGCTGGCGCCCTGGTCGCTCCAGGTGCTCGCGCACCCCCAGTGGCTGCTGCTGGAGGCGGGCCTGCCCGGCCTGCACGGCGCCGGCCCGACCGCCACCGGACTGCTGCTGGTCAACCCGGGCGGCGCCGGGGTGCCGCCGGTCTGGCTCTCCGCGGGCGTGGTGCTCGCCGCGCTGGCCGCCCTGCTGCGCGCCGACCGCCGCCGCGCGGTGCTCGCCGCCTGGGGCGCGGCCGGCGCCGGACTGCTGTTCGCCGTCGCGGTGGCCGGCACCTCGGTCACCCCGGCCTCCGGCGGCCCGGCCGTGCCCGCGTGGTCCGGCCCCGCCACCCTGCTGGCCGGCGTCGCCCTGCTGGCCGCCGCCGCGATCGGCGCCGACGGCGCCAACGCCCGCGTGGCCGGCATCGCCTTCGGCTGGCGCCAGCCGGTCGCAGCCCTGGTGGTGGCCGCCGCGCTGCTCGCCCCGCTGGGCACCGGCCTCTGGTGGGCCGTCACCGGCGCCGACGGCCCGCTGCACCGCGGCCGCGGCGACCAGGTGCCCGCGTTCATCGCCGAGCAGGCCGGCACCACCGACCGCTCCCGCACCCTGGTCGTCACCGGCGACCCGAAGGGCGGCTCGGTCGCCTACACCGTGGTCCGCGGTGCCGGTCTGACGCTCGGCCAGGCCGAGTCCACCGTCGACCCGGCCACCGGCACCACGGCCGGCCTGGACCGCACGGTCGGCAGCCTGCTGGCCGGCTCCGGCGCCGACCAGGCGGGCGCGCTCTCTCGCTACGGCATCGCCTACGTGCTGGTCGACCAGCCGCTGATCGGCGCCTTCAAGGACGTCCTGGACACCACCCCCGGCCTGGTCAAGGCCAACCAGGACGGCGGCGCCGCGCTCTGGCAGGTCGACGGCACCCCCGCCACCCGCGCGCTCATCACCGCCCCGGGCACCGTCCCCGTGGTCGTCCCGTCCGGCGAGCGCGACCTCGACACCACGCTGCCGGCCGGCCCCGAGGGCCGGGTGCTGCGGCTCGCCGAGTCCGCCGCCCCGCAGTGGAAGGCCACCCTGGACGGCACCGCCCTGGAGCCGGTCACCGTCGACGGCTGGGCGCAGGGCTTCAAGCTCCCGGCGGGCGGCGGCAAGCTGGTCGTCACCCGGGAGGGCAGCCTGCTGCACACCGGCTGGATCTGGGCCCAGCTGCTGCTCGGCCTGACCGTCCTGGTGCTGGCCCTGCCCGGCCGGCGCAGCCACAAGGACGACGACCTGCCCGAGGACGTGGTCGAGGCCGCCGCGCTGGCCGCCGCCGCCCAGGCGCAGGCCCCGGCCCCCGGCAGCCGCCGGGCCCGCCGGATGGCCGAGCGCGGCGAGGGCGCCGAGGTCGAGGCCCCGGACACCGACGAGCCGGACGCCGGGGTGTACGAGGGCCGGCCGGGGGCGATTCCGGCGCAGTCCGCCGTCGAACCGGCGGCCGCGGCGGTCCAGGCGGCCGCCGCCGCGCAGGAGGCCGAGCCGTACACCGACCCGTACCAGGCGTACCCGCAGGCCGACCCGTACAGCTACGACCCCTACGCCGCGCAGCAGCCGGTGGGCGGGCCGTACGGCGGCCAGGGGTACGGCGGCCAGGACGGCTACCAGCAGCAGGGCTACCCGGCGTACCCGGCGGACCAGCAGTACGGCTACGACCCGTACCAGCAGATGGGCCGGCAGCAGGCGGGCCAGCAGGTCGGCCAGCAGCCCTGGGTGCCCGGACAGCAGCAGGCCGAGCCCTACTACGAACAGCCGGACCCGAACGAGCCCCATGACCCGAACGGCCCGCACGGCCCCGGCCGGTACCCGCACCACCACGGATCGGGGAGCTGACCCGCGATGAAGAAGCCCGCCTTCAGGAAGAAGTCCGCCGCGCCGGGCACCGCCCCCGCGGCCGCGTCCACCGGGACCCTCGACGGCGCCCCCGCCCCGAAGGGCTCCGGCGCTGCGCGGACCACCCGGTCGCTGCTGGCCGCGGGCGTGGTGCTCGCGGCGGTGTTCGGCATCGCCGAGCTCCGCCCGCCGGCCGCCCCGGCCGCCACCGGCCTGGCCACCGCCACCTCGGCGCAGGTCGAGCGGAGCACCGCGGTCTGCCCGCAGCCGCTCCAGGGCCTCACCGGCTCCACCACCCTCACCGCGTACACCCCGCCGGGCGGGGGGGTGGCCGCCGGCGGCGCCGGCTGGCTCTCCGACGCGGCCGCGCCC
>NZ_JBHVER010000167.1:0-18223 GCF_042802195.1 Kitasatospora sp. NPDC057500
CTCACCGGCGAGAACACCATCTCATGGCGCGACCCGACATCCCAGATCAAGTAGCTGATTTAGGGATAAAACATCGGGATAAAACGACCTCTCAGCCCCAGAGCGCCGAGGCCAGCCCCGCGCCCGCGTACGCCGCCGCCAGGCCCGCCGCGATGCTCCCCGCCACGTTCGCCACCGCGTACCGCCCGGCCCCGCCCTCGGCCAGCCGCAGCGTCTCGTACGAGAACGTCGAGTACGTGGTCAGCGCCCCGCACAACCCGGTCCCGAGCAGCAACTGGACGTGCGGGGACGCCGCGCCGGCCGCCACCGCCCCGGTCACCAGCCCGAGGACGAGGCTTCCGGCGACGTTCACCACGAAGGTCCCCCACGGGAACACCGAGTCGTGCCGGGACTGCACCGCCCGGTCGGTCAGGTACCGCAGCGGCGCGCCCACCAGCGCGCCTGCCACCACCAGCAGCCAGTTCACGCCCCGTCCTCCCCCGCGGCCCCCGCAGCCCCCGCGTCCCCCACCCTGCCGGGCCGTCCGGCGTACCGGACCACCTCGCACCGCTCCAAGGTCACCAGCCCCTCCACCGCCAGCTCCTCCAACTCGGGCAGGAACGCCCGCACCCGCTCCTCGGTGTCCACGATCACCACCGCCACCGGCAGGTCCTCGCTCAGCGACAGCAGCCGCGCCGTGTGCACCATCGAGGACGCCCCGAACCCCTCCACCCCCCGGAACACGCTCGCCCCGGCCAGCCCGGCCGCCCGCGCCCGGTGCACGATCTCGCTGTACAGCGGGCGGTGCCGGTGGCGGTCGCCCTCGCCGACCAGCACGGTCAGCCGCAGCGCCGCAGCGCCCGGCCGGGGCCCCGCCGCGCCCGTCACACCGGCCTCCCGGCCCCGCGCGGCAGCAGACGGCGCGTCACCGCGGCCGCCGCCCAGACCGCCGCCATCGCCGCCGCCAGGGTCAGGCCCAGGTACGCCACGGCCGGTCCCGGCCGGCCCTCCTCCAGCAGCCGGCGGACGTCCACCGCGTACGTCGAGAAGGTCGTGAAGCCGCCCAGCACGCCCGTGCCGAAGAACGGCCGCAGCAGCGGATGGGCCGGCCGGCCCTCGGTGACCACCACCAGGAAGACCCCGATCACGGCGCACCCCACCACGTTCACCAGCAGCGTCGTCCACGGGAACGCCGACGGCCCGGTGGTCCACAGCAGCCCCGCGCCGTACCGGGCCGCCGCCCCCAGCGCCCCGCCGACGGCCACCACCGCCACCGCCGGCCCCTGCCCGCGCAGCACCGGCGGCCGCCGCCGGGCCGCCCCGGGCGCCGCGCCGTCCGCGGCGTCGTCCGCCGCCAAGTCCTCCGAGGTCGCCACAGACCCATGAAACACCGGCCCCGACCGCCTGGCACACCGTCACCGCAGACCCGACAATGAACCGGTGGAGATGACCCGGGAAGAGTTCGAGGTACTGGTCGCCGACGCGCTCGACCGGATCCCGCCGCAGCTCGCGGCGATGATGGACAACGTCGCCGTCTTCGTCGAGGACGAGCCCGACCCCGCCGACCCCGAGCTGCTCGGCCTCTACGAGGGCACCCCGCTCACCGAG
The DNA here is from genome assembly GCF_042802195.1 of Kitasatospora sp. NPDC057500. Lineage (NCBI taxonomy): Bacteria > Bacillati > Actinomycetota > Actinomycetes > Kitasatosporales > Streptomycetaceae > Kitasatospora > Kitasatospora sp. NPDC057500. The sequence continues at coordinate 1,588 of NZ_JBHVER010000167.1, forward strand.
CGCGGCGAGTGGTACGCCGGCGTCCTGCCGGACCGCATCCTCGTCTACCGCGGCCCGACCCTGCGCCTGTGCGAGACCCACGAGCAGGTCGTCGAGGAGGTCCGCACCACGGTCATCCACGAGGTCGCCCACCACTTCGGCTTCGACGACCACGAGCTCGACGAACTCGGCTGGTCCTGACCCCCGCCGCCCACCCGGCCGAAACCCGTTTTGGCGTTCGGCCCCACATCCCATATGCTTCTCGACGTCCCCGAACGCTGGAAACAGCCGGACAGGCCGCAAGCCCTCATCGTCTAGTGGCCCAGGACGCCGCCCTTTCAAGGCGGTAGCACGGGTTCGAATCCCGTTGGGGGCACGCAGTACCGTAGTAAAGTGTTGTGCCGCAAGACCTTAGTGGTTCGCCACTACAAGGTCCCGTGGAGCAGTTGGTTAGCTCGCCACCCTGTCAAGGTGGAGGTCGCGGGTTCAAGTCCCGTCGGGATCGCTCGTCTCGCAAGAGACGGTGCAGTACGGCCAGGTAGCTCAGTTGGTACGAGCGTCCGCCTGAAAAGCGGAAGGTCGCCGGTTCGACCCCGGCCCTGGCCACAACAGCCTGAACGGGCACGATGCCCCCGAAGCGGATCGCTTCGGGGGCATTTTCGTGCCGGTTGACGCCAACGCTGACGCCAACGGCCCCGAATCGCGGCGAATCCGGGCAGCTCAGCCGGGCTACCCGGAGCCGAGGCGGCGTGACGCCAATCACAATCCTTCGACTTCGACCATGGTGCCGTCAGGGCCGTACGTGAAGATCCGGGGTGGCCCCATCCGGCTGATGATGGCCCGCATCGCGGCTTGCTTCTTCTCCGAAGTCGGCCCGTCCGGGTCAGTGAGTCGGAAGCCGTGGAGGGCCACCTCGTAGGGGTCCATGTCCTCCGGCTCCGGCCTGCCCTCCGACACGAAGCCGCAGAGGAACCGCAGCGCCTCCTCCCCCATGTCGAGGGGATGGAACGGCAGCGGGTACGGTCCCTTGGCCGGCCATCCCGGCACCGGCTCCACCGGGTGCTCACCGGCCCAGAAGGGCGCCTCGAACGGCAGCGGCTCGCCGATGTTCTCCATCACCCCACTGCCCGGCGAGAGGCTGAGCGAGCGGACCAGCTGCCTGTCCTCCCAAACCGCGAAGGCCAGGAAGTCCACCACGCTGTGCATCCAGTGCACGACCAGGCGGCGTCCCGCGCTCACGTCGATCAGGTGCTGGGGCAGCCGCGATGGGTAGTCGCCCACCCAGTGCCGGTCGCAGACGATATCGGCCCCGGGGAAGCTGCCGAGGTAGGCGGTCCCGTCCGGCGGGTACGTCGCGTCGCCGAGCTCGCACCCAGCCGACTCCATGACCTCCCACCCGGGGTAGAGACGGCCGACCAGCTCAACAGTCCGCTCCGGATCCGCTTCCGCCGACAGCCGCAGCGGGCCGGACGAAGGCGTATCCATGTAGACGAGCAACCCGGTCTTGGCGCCCACGTGTCGACCCCTCTCCAGAACGACGACCCCTGGTTCGGGGGCAGGCCGCAAGCTACCAACCGCATAAGACACCGGTGCCCGGCAAGACCTGGGTCTTGCCGGGCACCGGACGAACTGATGAACCAGAGCGCGAGGCTAGGAGAAGGCCTCCCCGAGGCGGCTCAGGGCTGGTCAGGATCGTGGCGGCCGCCATGCCGTCCTCGCCCCGACCGGTGTACGGCCCGGCGTGGAGGAGTTCGCGGGCGGCGGAGTGCATCGCGCGCAGGTCGGCGCTGACCAACCCGGTGGGCGGGTACGGCGCACCCGCACCTGCCCACCAGCGACCGCATGACCGACTACGACCACGACTTCTACAACCCCGCCCCGAACCCGCGCGTGCCGTCATCCGCGCCGTCCCGCACCCCGCCGAGCTCAACCCGCGCGGCATCACCATCACCATCACCTGCACCGGCTGCGGCGCCCGCCGCGGCTGGCTCCTCCTCGGCGTCCGCGACCAGATCTTCGTCCGCTGCCGCTGCGCCCGCGAATGGCCCGAGCCCGACCTCACCCGCGCCGACTTCGACCAGCACTACACCGAACCCGAGCACGAATGGGACGACTTCGACACCGCCATGAGAGCTCTCACTTTCGATGGCCTCCTCGCCGGAACGACCTGGAACCTGGGCTGAGGTCCACGCCGCACCCGCCACTGTTCACCTCCGACGCTTGCCTCGTCGGGCCCGGACGAGCGAGGACAGCGGGGCACACGGGCGGCGCTTCGACTACGGGCGAAGGTCTACCTGAATGACGGCGTGGCGGCCGTTGGTGCGCCACGGCGTCCCGGCGCTGTCGAGCTGAGCGACGACGGCAGCGTCGACTCCGACGATCACGTCCGACTTGAGCGTCCGCAGGGCCGTCACGGCTGAGGGGAAGTGGCTGGCCACCTCAGTGAACGCAGTGGTGGGCGGCCACAGCTGATCTCCCACCAGCCGCCGGTAGTTGAGGTCTCCCTTGAGGATCGTCATCGCTGCGCCGACGAACTCGGACCGTAGGTCGGCGGGCATGTCGTGGAACGGCAGCGGTGCGCAGAAGAACGAGTGCGTACGGACCACGAGCGCGCCGCTGTTCATCGCTCGCCACAGCCGTTCGCCGATCGTCGCGGCAGCCGCAGTGGCGGCGGTGCGCAGGCGCTGGACGGTGGCGAGGACGTCGGCCATCGTCGCGGCAGCCGCAGTGGCGGCGGTGCGCAGGCGCTGGACGGTGGCGAGGACGTCGGCCATCGTCGCGTCCGACACGTAGTACGGCTGCGGCTTCACGTACACGACGACCTGTGCCGCCAGGCCGGAAGCCAGGAGGTGGTCGACCAGCACCAGGTCCGGCAGGAGCTCCCGGCCGGCGTTGTCCGCGATGATGCAGACGCGCCCGCCCTGGGCCCGCTCCAGCTCGGCCCAGAGCGACTCGCTGTCGTCGGCCACCAGGTCGGACACGATCGACCCTCCGGCCTCCGCCGTGATCTGGAAGCTCAGGTCGGCGCGGTTGCCCCAGAGCGCTGATGAGAGAAGCGCTGCGGCTCGCTTGTCGGTGAAATCCGACGGCAGGTCGCCCAACGCCACCAGCTCGGCGTCGACGGCCGGGCCGGCGAGTTCGGCCTCCTTGAACGGTGCGAACGGGTCGATGCCCTGCCAAGGCCCGGGCCTGAAGTAGCCGGTGGCTTCGAGCAGCCTGCGGTAGAAGTAGCTCTCTGCCCACAGGAACGGCGCCTCGCCCCACGGCCGTCCGAACAGGCCCTCACCCCACGCCAGCCACTGCTGGTGATCGTGGGCACTGGTGCTGAGCGGCTGCAGCACACCGTCGATGCTCTCGGCGAGGAGCTCCTCGATCGCGGCTCGCTCGCTCGGCCCGTACGGCAGTGCATCGAGCACCTGCTGGACGAGCTTCGGGTGCCGCTCGTGGAAGACGTCCCGGGCGAACGAGCCGGGGGTGCCGCTCAGGATCACGGGTGCGCTGGGCATGCTCAGAATCGTCCTTCTCCTCGGCTGTCGGCGGGTTCCGCCACATGATCCACGGTCTGCCCATGATGGAGCTGCAGCGACGCCGGGCCGGCCGCGCTCCCACGAGTACGCGGCCCGTACTGGGGTCGGCGGCGGCGCAGTTCAGCGTCGCGTCGACACGTACCTCGGCGAGTTGGTGCTGGTGGCCGAGCGACCAGGCCCGCACGGTCCCGTCGGCCGCAGCCGACAGCAGTCGGTCGGGATCGTCGCCGAAGGCCATCATGAGGACCCGGCCGACGTTTCCGGACAGGTGCGCGGTGAACTGGCCGGTCCGGACGTCGCGGACGTGGATCTCCCCGGTGCCGGAGCCCACCGCGAGGTGGGTGCCCGCAGCATCGACGGCGATCGAACGCGCCCATCCTCCGGGGTTCACAAACCGGCTGAGGTGGCGGCCCGTGCGCGAGTCCCAGAGGTGCACGGAACCGTCGCCACCGCTCGCCGCAAGCAGGTGCCCCTCGGCATCGAATGCCAGCGACCTCACGCGGCCGGCATGGGTCCGCTGCTCCCAAACCAGCGCTCCGGATGGGAGGTCCCAGCACCGGATGTGCCCGTCGCCGGTACATCGAGCAGCAGCTCGTTCCGCTGCTCTCGCGGCTCATCGCCCGCCTCTACCCGCACTTCGCCGCCCGCAGCGCCGTTTCCGCCCCAGCCGTGCTGGCCGGCCTCGGCGTCGCCGCTCACCAGGCCACCAGCTGGGCCACCTCCGGCCGACAGCTCACCGAGGACCAGCTGACCGCCCTGCTGGACTCCGTGCGCTGGGAACGTGACGCCCGCTTCTGGGACGGCATCGCCGCCAGCGCGAATGCCTCCGGCGTCCTGAACTTCGGACGCGGTGCCAAGGACGCCGGCGGCCGGGTCGCCGACGCCCTGCTGCACCCGGACACCGAGTACGGCCTCAAGGTCCGTGGATGGTAATAGAGTTACCACTCCGGACAGTTGAGTCGGACCGTACCGGGACAAGGGGGACAGCGTGAGTGAGATCACCGACGCGGTAGCGGCGCTCGAGGAGCAGGCCGCCGAGGCTCGCGAGCTTCGGCGGACCATCGAGCGTGTCGAGACCGAGATCGCCGACCATCTGGACGAACTTCGCAGTATCGGCAGCGCAGTCCTCGACCTCCATTTCGACCTTGACAACCAGATCGCCGAGCACGACTACTCGGCTGTCGAGCAGGCGGTCGGAACCCTTGGGGGTCTCGTGGACGTCGCTGAGATCCTTCCCAAGATCGACGCGGTCTTGCTGCTGACCGCGCTCCTGGAGGGCACGCCCACCCCCGACCTCTCGGTGCCGACCGAGCTGTTCAAGGCCGGGGAAATGCCTGCCTTTGAGCACCCGCGGCTGGCCCAGGAGGACCTCGACCTCCAGTTCCAGAAGGAGATGGCCGACTGGTCGGAGCCGGACGAGCAGGATGACCAATGGGCTGAGGACCGCTGGAGGGCCGAGCAGGAAGCCATCCGTAACCGTGCCCACAAGGCCGGCCTGCACCTGATGGAGCTCTTCAACCACATCGGAGACAACCTCTGGCCCGACCTCATCGAGTCAGTCGAGACCGGTCGGCGCGACGACGCTGTCCGTACGCTGGCAGCCGCCGCTGCAGCAGCGCGCGACGCACGGCCCGCGTACAAGCTGTACGAGGTCAACCTGTCGATCCAGTACGAGGCAGACCCGTCATCGCTCGGGGCGATGGGTGAGTTCCTGTCCGGCTTTGAGACCTGGCTGTTTTCGCAAAAGGACTCGTAGAGGCACCTCACACGTCGCACGGCCAGGCGACGTGTGAGGTGCCCCGCATGGCACCCCGAGCCACCGTCCCACCGGCCACCATGCCTCGGACTGGCCCCCGATTGACGCCAACGCTGACGCCAACCGGCCCAAACGATGGCGTCCGATGGCGGCCTTCCACGGACGGCAGAATCACCCGGACTAGGGCATCTCGACGCCCCGGGTTGGCCTGAAAAGCGGAAGGTCGCCGGTTCGACCCCGGCCCTGGCCACATCGCCTGACCAGGCACGATGCCCTCGAAGCAGATTCGCTTCGGGGGCATTTTCGCGTTGTTTGACGCCAACGGCACAGCGGGCGGTCACCGTTCTCCTACCCCAGGGTAAGTACGTGACGTACTTGACGTACTTCACGGCGGGCGTGACCCTTGTTCTCGAACGAGGAGGCTTCCAATGACAGCGGTCCACTACGAGAGCTACACCGAAGCCCGGGCGCACCTGAAGGACCTACTGGACGCAGCCGGGCAGGGCCGGGTCGCGACCGTTCGCCGGGACACCGGATATGCGGCCGTGGTCGATGCGGGGCGGCTACGCCATGCCCTCACGCTGCTGTGCCCATCCAAGGCCGAGGTGGTCGCCGAGGGCGGTGGCTGGTCGGTGTTCTTCCCCGGCCTCCCGGTCGCCGCGGATGGCGGCACGTTCGACGAGGCCATCGACGAGATGGTCGACGCGCTCCGCGAGTATGCGGAGGACTGGCAGGACCGGCTCCTGAACGCTCCGAACCACCGTGACAACTGGGGCCTGGTCCAGTTGATCGGTCTCAGCGACGACGCGCAGCTCCGCGACTGGCTGCTCGGAGTCGCGAAGTGACCTGGCCTCAGCCGACACGTGAACGACACGAGCAGTTCTGCAAGGTCGAAGGCTGGGATCGGGTACGTGACGCGCGCGGTCGTACCGGCACCCACCACATCACCTATGAGTTCGGGCTCCCCGATGGGCGGATCCTGCGTACTCGGGTATCGCATCCGGTCGACCGCACCGTGTACGGCGCGAGCATGTGGGCGCACATCCTCCGCGACCAGTTGGACGTGACGGAGGATGTCTTCTGGCCGTGCGTCCTGGACGGCACGCTTCCCGATCGAGGCGCGCCCGAGCCACCACGCGAGGCACTTCCCGCGGATCTGGTCTACATGCTGATCAACCGCGTCGGACTCGCCGAAGACCAGGTCGCAGAGCTGGACAAGGCCCAGGCGATCGCGCGACTCCAGCAGTTCTGGACCGAGGGGAACTGACTCCGGCTGCCGGGTTGCAGCCTTGGCCCACCGGTGTCCCTCGGCGCGTCCGAATGTGGAAAGGACGGGCGTCAGCCCCGCAGGGCCCGGTCGTCGAGCCGGCGCAGCAAGCCGGGCAGGTGCCGGTACTGGTCACGGAGCGCGGCGAGCCGCTGCCGGAACTCCGGGCCGCGTCCGACGTGGTCACAGGCCTCCCGGAGCTGGACCAGGAGGGCCACGGCGACGTCGTAGTGGGCCGTCTGCTTACAGGCGACGTGGTTCTCGACTTCGCGCCAGATCGCTTCCTCATCGGCGGCCAGGGCGGTCAGCTTCTTGTCCTGTGCCTCGACTCAAACCCGCTCGGCAGACTGCCGGCGCTCGGTGGCCAGCGCGTGCGCGGCGTCCAGCAATTCGGCAGCGGAGCGCTGCCTCGGCACCGTCGCGACGGGCGGCTCGCCGCACAGACGGCGCACGAGTTCGGCTCCCAGCTGAGGCTCATCGCCCAGTGCCAGGCGCAACAGCAGGTTGTTCTTCTCCGTCTCGGGAAGTGCGGCGATCAGCGGCGCCAGCTCCTTCTTCCCGGGCCGCTTCCGAGGGGCAGGGGCGGGCGGGCTGACCTGGGCGGCGACCGCCAGCAGGTCGGCATCGACACGCAGGAAGTCCGCGAGCGCCCGCTGCGGTGCGGTGAGCCGGTCGAGCCCAGCCGGGACCGGGGGCTCGACCGCTGCCTGGTAAGCCTCGTCGTCGTCCTCGAGTGCCCAGGCGCCGATGCCGGACAGCCATGCGAGGTACAGGGCGCGGTGATCCCCGGAGGCCAGCTCGGCCCGAACCCCGGCGATGGCACCGAGCGAGTCCTCGGCACCCTCGTCCCAGTCTCCGCCCTCGTCCTCACTGCGCAGGTCGAGAATGAGGTGGGTCCTGGTCGTCCACGCCTCGACACACTCGTCGAAGAAGTACGGCTCCACCGCCCGCAGCGCGAGCTGCCCCTTGGGCACCCGCAGGATCACCTGATGGGTGCCCCAGTTGGTCAGGTAGAGATGAGCGTCGTAGTACCGCTCCACCATCCGCCTGGGGTCGCCTCGAAAGGTTCCCCACTGGTATTCGTTGGTGAAGCTGGTCGCGGTGATCCGGGCCCGGGTCGACAGCGATCGCAGCTCGTCCTGCTCCTCGCCGGTCAGCGGGCGGTCGATCGCCAGGAACTCGTAGTACTGGTACTCGCTCATCGCCGCGACCCTAGCGGGTCTGCCGGTCCTCGATGATGGAATCCGTCAAGCCCAAGGCAGACAGGAACCGATGATGGAACCCGAGCAGCCACGCACCGTCGAACAGATCCGAGATCTCGTCAGCTGGATCGGCGCGGGACGCAAGCTCACCCAGACGGGCAAGGTCACCCTCGCCGACGCGCGGGCCCTGGTCACGCTCCTGGAGACCGGCGAAACCATCAACCCGGCCATCGGCGACAGGACCTTCAAGACCAAGTCCAGCCAGGAGCTGTACCACCTGAACCTGCTGGTGGAATGGGCCAAGGCGGCCCGGCTGATTCGGGTCGTCGGCGGCCGCCTGGTGCCGGTCAAGAAGAACGCGCGCGCACTGGAGAACCCCGAGCGCATCCTCGGCGCACTGTTCGAGGCCCTGCCGCGCATCGGCGAGGCGGTGCTCCCCTCCGGGTGGCTCGGCTCGGTCTTCGCCGAGGAGTACCCGGCCGGGCTTCGGGTGCTGCTGACGAGCCTGTATGCCGCCGACGACCTGGTTCCCGAGCAGGAGCTTCAGGCCGCGGTATGGGACAAGGTCTCCGGGTTCTACGTCCTCGACGATCTTCCCGAAGACCGCCTCCGGCTGCTGCGCCAGAGCAACGACCGCGACGTGGACCGCGTACTCGCGACGCTGCTCGGCCTCAGCTCAGTCCAGCGCGTCGGCGACGCCGTCGCCCTCACCTCGCGGGGCCGTCAAGCCATGGCCCGGCTGCACGGGGGAACACGCCCCGGCGACCCCGTCTACCAACTCCGCATCGAACTCACCGATGTGGAACAACCCGCCGTCTGGCGCCGCATTCAGGTCCCGGCCGGATTCCGCCTCGACCGGCTGCACCTGATCATCCAGGCCGCCATGGGCTGGCAGAACTGCCACTTGCACGCGTTCGACGTGAAAGGCGTCAACTACGGCCACCCCTCCTCCGAACTCGACTTCGTCGACGAGACCGCCGCCGCCCTGGACGCCCTGGTCAAGGAGGGAGAGTTCCTCGACTACACCTACGACTTCGGTGACTCATGGGAGCACCGCCTCCTCGTCGAGCGCCAAGTGGCTGCCGAGGCGGGCCGCAACTACCCGCTGTGCATCGACGGAGCAGGAGCTTGCCCGCCCGAGGACTGCGGCGGCGCGCCCGGATACGACGACCTCAAGCAGGCCCTCAGCGACCCCTCCCGTCCCGAACGCGAGGATCTGCTGTCCTGGCTCGGCCTCGAAACAGCGGCCGGCTTCGACCCGACCCGCTTCGACCTGCCCCGGACGAACCAGCGGCTCCGCGCTCTCGACTGGTGAGCCCAACCGGCTCGCCCGGGCCGGTTGACGCCAGTGCTGACGCCAACCGGCCCGAACGATGGCGTCCGACGGCGGCCTTCCACGGACGGCAGAATCACCCAAACTGGGGCATCTCGCCGCCCCGGCTTGGCCTGAAAAGCGGAAGGTCGCCGGTTCGACCCCGGCCCTGGCCACAATCGCCTGACCAGGCACGATGCCCCCGAAGCGGATCGCTTCGGGGGCATTTTGGTGCCGGTTGACGCCAACCGCACGGCGGACGGTCGGCCGCCGGGGCGATCGAGGCCCCGTGAGGGGCCGGAGAACGGGCGCCGCAGCAAGGCACCGCGCACTGGCGCTGTCGGCCCAGGCGCCGGACTACTCTGAGGATGTTGCCCGGCACACTCCAGGAGACCACCGCCGTGAGGCACTCGGCGAGACGCTGCGCATCCCCGAGCCGTTCGACTTCGACCTGATCACGAGCGACCTGCTGCCGTACTGACCCGCGCCTGCTCGCACAGGTGCCCGAGAAGGCGGAAGGCCCCGGGGCGGCGGGGGAGCCGCCCCGGGGCGGGGGGGTTATTCGGTGAGGCCGAAGCGGGTGTGGAGGCGGCGGAGGGGGGCGGGGGCCCACCAGTTGGCGGGGCCGGCGAGGCGCATCACGGCGGGGAGCAGGACGGCGCGGACCAGGACGGCGTCGACCAGGACGGCGAGGGCGAGGCCGACGCCGAGTTCCTTGAGGAAGACGACCGAGCCGGTGGCGTAGACCGCGAAGGTCAGGGCCAGGATGCCGGCGGCGGCGGTGATCAGCGGGGCGCTGCGCTGGATGCCGGTGGCGACGGCGGTCGGGGTGTCCACGCCGCGGTCGTGCTCCTCCTTGATCCTGGAGACGATGAAGACCTCGTAGTCCATCGACAGCCCGTAGGCGATGCAGAACATCAGGATCGGGATGCTGGGCTCCATCGACCCGGCCGAGGTGAAGTCCAGCAGGCCGGCCAGGTGGCCGTCCTGGAAGCCCCAGACCAGGGCGCCGAACATCACGGTGAGGCTGAGCAGGTTGGAGACGGTCGCCTTGGCCGGGATCAGCAGGCTGCCGGTCATCAGGAAGAGCAGGACGAAGGTCGGCACCAGGATCAGGCCCGCCACCAGCGGCAGCGCGGAGAGCAGCCGGGAGCGGAAGTCGGTCATGTCGGCCGGGAAGCCGCCGACCTGCACCCGGTAGGGCGCGGCCTCGTCCCTGACCTTGCCGACCAGCCCGGGCATGTCCCCGGCCAGCGCGGCCTCCTCGGGGATCACGGTGAGCCAGACTCCGGAGCCGGTGGCGAACCGCGCGGAGTCGGCGGTCGGGCCGGTGCGCAGCTTCCCGCCGGCGTAGGAGCCGGTGAAGGTGTCCACCTGGAAGACGCCGGGCAGGGCGGAGAGCCTGGCCGCGTAGGCGTCGGTCGGGCCGGTGGTGCCCTTGGCGTCGGCGACGCCGGTGGCGACCACCTGGAGGGCGTCGGTCTCGCGGGCCGGGAAGCCGTCGCGGACCTGCTGCTGGACGACCCGGCTGCTGGCGTCGGCCGGCAGCACCCGCTCGTCGGGCAGGCCGAACTTCACGCCGAGGAACGGCGCGCCGACGAGCAGCAGCAGGGCGACCACGGCGGTGCCCCAGATCAGCGGGCGCTCCATCACCCGGCGGGTGAGCCGGTACCAGCGGCCGTCCTCGACCGGACGGGCCGCCCCGGCGGCGCCCGGGCGCAGCACCCGGTGTCCGACGGCGGCGAGCGCGGCGGGCAGCAGGACGACGGCGCCGACGATCGCGGTGAGCACCACGAAGACGCCCGCGTACGCGAAGGAGCGCAGGAAGGGGAACGGGAAGGCGAACAGCGCGAGCAGCGAGATGGCCACGGTGATCCCGCTGAAGATCACCGTCCGGCCGGCCCGTTCGACGGCGCGGACCACGGCGGTGTGCTTGTCGTGGCCGGCCGCGGCCTCCTCGCGGAACCGGGAGATCACGAACAGGCTGTAGTCGATGCCCAGGCCCAGGCCCATCACCAGGGCGAGGTTGGCGGCGAAGGTGGAGACCTCGGTGAACAGGGTGACGCCGCGCAGCAGCGTCAGCGTGCCGAGCACCGAGAAGAGGCCGACGCCGATGGTCAGCCCGGCGGCCGACCAGCGCCGGTAGACGGCGAGCAGGAGCAGCAGGACGATCGGCAGCACGATCGCCTCGGCGCCCAGGAAGTCCTTCCGGGCCTGCGCGCCGACCTGCCGGAACACCTCGTCCTGGCCGCCGACCTCGACCTTGACGTCGGCGGTCTCGCGGGTGAACTTCGGCGACAGGTCGGCGAGCCGCTCCCGGGACTCGGTGGCGGTGCCGTCCAGCCAGGCGGTGACCAGGGCCTTGCTCCGGTCGGTGGCGGCCAGCGCGGGGCTGTTGCCCTGCGCCCAGTAGGAGCCGGTGGTGCGCACGCCCGCCGAGGCGGCCAGTTCGTCGGCCAGCGCCCGGCCGGCGGTGGCGACGGCGGGGTCGTCCACGGTGCCGTGCTTGGCGGTGACCAGCAGGATCATATTGGGGCTGCCGTGGCCGAACTCGCGGTGCAGCACCTGCTCCGCCTGGTCGGACTGCGAGCCGGGCGCCTCGAAGCGCGACAGCGAGAGCGCCTTCTGGGCGCCGGCGCCGAGCGCGGCGGCGATCACCAGCAGGACCGTGCCGGCGATCAGCACGGCCCGCCGCCGGTCGACCAGCAGTCGGCCCAGCCTCCGCAGCAGCGGCACCCGCTGGTCGACCCCGGGTTCGAGGGTGAGCGTCATGACAACTGGTCTCCAGACGTGAGGTGGGGGACGGTGCGCCCCCGGCGGGCGTTCGGGTCAGCCCAACTGGTGCTTGGTCAGCCAGTCGGCCAGGGAGGCGTGGACCTGGGGGGCGTTGCGGGCCATGCCCATGTAGTGGCCCGCCGCGGGGATCTCGACGAGCTGGGTGTCGGTGGTGCCGGTGAACAGCGCGCGGTGCTCGGCGCCGCCCTGGACGCGGGCGTCCTTCTCCCCGTAGAGGAAGAGCACCGGCACCTTGATGTCCTTGAGGTGGCGCAGGTCGACCAGGACCGAGCCGAGCTGGGAGGCCATGTCGCCGCAGGGGTGGCGGTTCTGGTGCGGGGCGGAGAGGGCGACGACGCCGGGCTCGGTGTCGTTGAAGTTGCCGGCCTTGAACTCCTCGGTGCCGAGGTCGTAGTAGGCGTAGCCGCCGGGGCCGCCCGCGCCGTCCGCGGCGGAGCCGCCGCGCAGGCAGGTCTGCAGGGAGGAGAAGAAGCGGGCGTTGGCCTGCGGGGTGAGGCCGAGGTCGGTCCAGTCCATCAGGACCAGGCCGTCGACGTCCTGGAAGGAGTAGGCCTCGATCTGGGCTACCTGGCCGCCGTTGGACTGGCCGGCCAGCACGACCTTGTCGAAGGCGACGGGGGTGCGGCCCTCCTGCTCGGTGCGATAGCCGCCGGCCCGCAGCTGCTCCACGATCTGGTGGGCGATGTCGGCCTGGCCGCCGATGCAGCTGCCGAAGCCGTCGGGCTTGTCGCTGGCGCCGTAGCCGATCCGGTCGATGGTGAGCGAGGCGTGGCCCTTCCTGGCCAGCTCCTCGGCGTGGTGGTAGCCGGGGGCGTCGAGGCGCCAGTACCACTCGCCGGCCGCGATGCCGTGTTCGTAGAGGGTGACGGTGCGCGGCCCCGCGCCGCCGTCGAGGACCGCCTCGGGCGCGGTGAGGTGGCCGCTGACCTGGTAGGTCCTGCCGTCCACCGGGCAGGCGGCCAGGGTGCGGTTGACGTTCTGGACGGTGAAGCGGACCGGGATGTCGACGATGGACCCGGCGGCCAGCCGGGCCTTGGTGTCGGCGGCGGCCTGCTCGGCCCCGGGCGGCGGGGCGGCCGGGCCGGCGGCGGTCGGGGTGCCGGACGCCGGGGTGCCGTCGGAGCGCGCCGCGACGGCGGCCACCGCGGGCGTCAGGGCGATCAGCGCGGCCGCGACGGTCAGTACGGCGGTCTTCCTGGAACGGGGCACGGTCGCGGCCCTTTCGTTGTCCGGGGTCGGGGCTGGGCCCGGGGAGGGGGATGCGGGAGGTGTCATGACGGCAGCCGCCCCTGGTCGCGGTACCAGCGCGCCTCGTCGGCCAGGGTCTGCGCCAGCGGACGGAAGGTGACTCCGAGCTCCCGTTCCGCGCGGGCGGAGGAGAGCCGGGTGCGGGTGCCGTCGAGCAGCACCCTGACCCCTTCGCGGGTGGCCACCGGCGGGCGGCCGCGCAGCTTGGCGCCGTACTCCAGCGCGGTGGCGAAGGCGAGCGCGGCGCCGGCCGGGATCTGCCGGGGCGGGTTGGCGCCGGAGGCCGCGGCGATGCCGGTGACCAGGTCGTGCAGGCCGTACCAGGAGCCGGCGACGATGTAGCGGCGCAGCCCGGTGCCGTGGGTCAGCGCGCGGACGCAGGCCGCGGCGACGTCCCGGGCGTCCACCACGTGGTTGCCGGCCCGGGGGACGGCGCGCAGTTCGCCGTGTGCGACGGCGAGGAAGAGCCGGCCGGCCGAGGTGGGGCCGGCGTCGCCGGGGCCCCACATCCAGCCGGGCAGCACCAGCGGGACGGTGAGGCCCTCGCGCGCGCAGAAGTCGGCGACGGCCTGCTCGGCGCGGACCTTGCTGGCCCGGTAGCCGTTGCGCTGCCAGTCGGCGGGCGGCGGGGTGTCCTCGTCGGCGGGGAAGCCGGTGCTGCCGCGGCCGACGGTGTTGATCGAGCTGGTGTGCACCACCCGGGGCACGCCGGCGTCCACGGCCTCGCGGAGCAGGGTGAGCACGGCGTCGACGTTGACGGCGTGCAGCCGGCGCAGGTCGGGCTGCGGCTGGTAGTACTCGCGGAAGTAGGCGGCGGTGTGGATGACGCCGTCCGCGCCGGGCAGGGCCCGCCGGTAGCCGGCCGGGTCGGTGATGTCGCCGGCCAGGACGTCGAGCCGTTCGTCGGCGGGCAGCAGCCGCTGCGCCTTCTGCCGGTCGCGGACCAGGGCGGTCACCCGGTGGCCGGCGGCCAGCAGCTCGCGGACCACGGCGCCGCCGAGCAGTCCGGTGGCGCCGGTGACCACGACGCGGCCCGTCGGGGTGGGCTGGTCGGTCATCAGGACTCCTTCGCGGCGAGGACGGGCCCCGGACCGGGCTCGGGATCGCCCAGGGCCTCGGGACGGCCGGCCGGGCGGTCCGCCTCGGCCCCGCCCTCCGGGGCGAGCGGCTCCTCGCGCAGCCCGAAGCGCTCCTGGAACCGCTTGAGCGGCGCCGGGGCCCACCAGGTGGCGTGGCCGCCGAGGGCCATCACGGCGGGGACGAGCAGGCAGCGCACCACGGTCGCGTCGACCAGCACGGCGAGCGCGACGCCGAGGCCGAGCATCTTGGTGTTGGTGATCCGGGAGGTCCCGATCGCCACCAGCACCACCGAGAGGATCAGCGCGGCGGCGGTGATCAGCCCGCCGGTGTGCCGGATGCCGTCGGCGACGGCCTTGCGCGGGTCCCGGCCGCGTCCGTACTCCTCCTTGACCCGGGAGAGCAGGAAGACGCCGTAGTCCATGGAGAGGCCGAAGGCGACGCAGAACATCAGCACCGGCAGGGTGGTCTCGACGGCGCCGGTCGGGGTGAAGCCGAGCAGGCCGGACAGGTGGCCGTCCTGGAACACCCAGACCACGACGCCGAACATCGCGGTCAGGCTGAGCGCGTTCAGCACCACCGCCTGGAGCGGGATCAGCAGGCTGCCGGTGAGCAGGAATACCAGCAGCAGGGTGGCGCCGACGATCAGCGCGCCGGCCGGCAGCAGGCGGACCGCGATGGCGTGCTTGCTGTCGACCAGGGAGGCCGCCTGGCCGCCGACCACCGGCCGCAGGCCGGGGAACTCGGCGCCGGCCCGGCGGATCTCGCCGACCAGGTCCTGGTTGGCCTGGGAGACGTCGCCCCGGCCGGCGGCGGGCACCACCGAGAGGTGGCCGAGGCCGTCGGCGGTGCGGACGCTGTCGGCCGGGCCGGACTCGCCCGAGGCGGCGCCCGAGCGGTAGTCGCCGAGCGGGGTGGAGACCTCGGTGACGCCGGGCAGCGCGGAGAGCCGGGCGGCGAACCGGCCGAGCGTCTCGCGGTCCGGGTCGGCGGCGGCGCCGGCACCGGCACCGGCGGTGGACCCGCCGGCCGCGCCGGCCGCGCTGTGCACCACCACGTCGATGACGCCGGTGGCGCTGGCGGTGAAGCCGTCCCTGATCGTCTGCTGGACCACCCGCGACTCGGAGCCGGTGGGCAGCTGCCGGTCGTCGGCGGCGGCGAACTGGACGCGCAGGAACGGCAGTCCGGCGACGAGCAGCAGCGCGGTGATGCCGAGCGCGAACAGCGGGGCGCGCCGCATCACCAGGGTCGCGGTGCGGTGCCAGCCCATGCCGGCGGGCCGGTCGGAGCGGGCGGCGCGCGCGGCCCGGCCAGGCAGCCGGACGGTGAGCGCGTCGATCCGGCCGCCGAGCAGGGTGAGCAGGGCGGGCAGCAGGATCAGCGCCGCGGCGGCGGCGATCAGCACCACGGAGATGCCCGCGTACGCGAAGGAGCGCAGGAAGTAGAGCGGGAAGACGAGCATGGCCGAGAGCGAGACCGCGACGGTCAGCGCCGAGAACAGCACCGCGCGCCCGGCGGTGTCGAGCGTGGTGGCGACGGCCGCCCGGACCTCCAGGCCGCGTTCGCGCTCCTCGCGGAAGCGCCGCACGATGAGCAGCGCGTAGTCGATGGCGAGGCCGAGCCCGAGCGCGGTGGTGAGGTTCTGCGCGAACACCGAGACCTCGGTGAACCCGGTGATCACCCGCAGCGCCGCGTTGGTGCCGAGGATCGCGCAGACCCCGACGGCGAGCGGCAGCAGGGCGGCGACCAGGCCGCGGAACACCAGGACCAGGATCAGCAGGGTGATCGGCAGCGCGATCAGCTCGGCCCGGGCCAGGTCGTCGGCGATGGTGGTCTGCATCTCCTCGCGGACCGCGACGGTGCCGCCGAGCCGGACGTCCAGCTGCTCCAGACCGGCGGGGCTGCCCCGGTAGCGGGGGGCCAGCCGGTCGAAGACCTCCCTGGCGCGGTTCTCGTCGCCCTCGATGCGGGCGAGGATCAGCGCGGTGCCGCGGTCGGCGGAGCGCAGGCCCTCGACGCCGGTCTGCCAGTACGAGGTGACCCCGACGACGTCCGGCTCGAAGGCGAGCCGCTCGCCGAGCCGGGCACCGTCCCGGGCCGTCCCGGGGGCGTCCACCGAGCCGCCGGCCTTCGCCGAGACCTCCAGGACGAGGTTGGGCGAGCTGGCCGGGAAGGACCGCTCCAGCAGCACCGCGGCGCGCGCCGACTCGGAGCCCGGGTCGGCGGTGCCGCCGTTGTGCAGCCGGTCCGTGACCCCGGCGCCCACGACCAGCGCGTTGACCAGGAACACCACGACGAAGAGGAGGGCGGACCAGGGCCGGGCGGTGACCACCCGGCCGAGTCGCTTGAGCATCGGGAACCTCACGGAGCGGGGGTGGCGGAACGCTGCCCGGTCGGCAGCGCGGAGAGCAGCTCGCCCACCCGGCCCGGCCGGTCCAGGGCCACGACCCGGGCCACCACACCGTCCGGACG
>NZ_JBHVER010000168.1:0-18165 GCF_042802195.1 Kitasatospora sp. NPDC057500
TCCACACCGGCCACCACACCGCCCACCCCCCCCGCGCAGAACTCACCCCCCACACACCACTCCAGCACAACAGCACCCCCCGCGACCACCACGCCCCCCCCAACACCACAAAGCACCCCCGCCCCCCCCACCCCCCACCCCGGCCCCCCCCCCCGCACCCGGAGTCCCCGGGGCGGCGCCGCTCGATCCCTGACAGCGCCCCTATCGCGGGGCGTTGCAGCTGAACTGCTGGTTGATCTGCTCGGCCGTGCGCGGTCCCTCACCGGTCCAGTACTGATCGGGCCGCAGGACCGCCGCCGCGGCCTTCTCCGTGTCGGCCACGTCCTCCGCGCCGCGACGTGCCGAGCGGTAGCCGACCCCCAGGAACTTCGGCAGGACCGGCACCTCCTCGTAGACCGTCCGCTCGGCGAAGCCCTCCGGCGCCCAGGCCGGGCCCCCGGAGTCCGACACCCCCAGAACCACGACCCGCCCGGCCCGCGCCTCGGGCGACGTCGGCGCCGAAGCGGCGAACAACTCCCGTTGCTTGCGCGTCATGTCGAAGCCGCTCACATCGGTGAGCGCTTCACCCGGGCAGAGCGGGAAGAACACCTCGACCCGCCCCCCGTCGACCCGGAACCCGAAGTGGTACGGCTCCGGATCCGACATGAAGCAGCCGCTCAGCAGCATCGCGCCGAGTACAGCGAGCCCGGCAGCCAGAGCACGCCTCAGAAACACTGTGTGTACTCCCCGTCCTCCAGACCCGCCCGGCGCTCCCAGAGATTGGTGCACGGGTTCACCCCGGCTCCGAAGTACAGGAACGGGAAGAACTGACCATAGGTGCGCCACTGCTGGGCATGCCGTCGTTCGTGATCGAGCACGGTCGGCGCTATCGGCTTGTCGTGGCGGCGGGTGAAGAAGCTCGAACCGATCGTGGTGCCACCGCGCTGGTGCAACCCCACCCCGCCCTCGCAGACGCGGAACTCGAAGTTGCCACGGCACTGGTACCCGAGGACCGGTGCCACTCGCATCATCACGACGTCCACGGCCGCCGTCTGTGCAACCGCCACCGACCGCTGGACATTGCTGCCGATGATCTTCGCGCCGGCCACGACCTTGCGGCCGACCAGCTTCGCCGCCTTCACCGGATTGACCGTCACCTTCGGCTTGACGAAGGACTTCCAGCTCCACTTCCGCCCGTCGAGATCGTACTGGCCGATCGGGTCGCACGGGTACCCGTAGGCGTTGGGGCTGCCGCCGGGCACCGGGTCGACGGAGAGGAACCGGCCGGTGGCCGGGTCGTAGAGGCGCACGCCCATCAGGACGATGCCGTCCTGGGCCTCGGCGGAGCGCTGCTTACCGCCCAGCCAGCCGTAGCGGGTGGCCGCCTGGCCGTCCGCCGGGGTGCCGTACTCGTCGGAGTCGAGGAGGACCGGAGTGGTCAGGGCCGGGTCGGTGACCAGGACCACCGAGCCGAACAGGTTGGTGAGTTGGAGCTTGACCTCCCCCGTGCTGGTGGTGGTGGCGGCGAGGTCGCCGTTGGTGCCGGGGACGTTGCGGGTCCAGGCGCCGGCGGTGTCCTCGCTGATCCAGCGCGGGCCGTCGCCGGTGCTGCCGTAGTGGTTGAGCTTGGTGGCGGTGGTGGACCAGGTGCCGTTCGGCTGCTTGGTGGCGGTGGTGCTGCCGTTGAGACGGCCGGCGGGGTCGAGGGTCCAGGTCTGCTTGGTGGTCGCGGTCTCCTGGCTGGCGACCAGGTCGTTGACCCGGTAGCCGAGGGCCGTGCCGCTCGGCGTGGTGAGCGTGCGGCCGAACGCGTCGTAGGTGTAGCCCGCTTGGGTGATGCGGTCGGCGCTGTCGTAGGCGGAGGTCACGGCCGTGGCGCCGGTGGTGGTGCAGGTGCCGTCGACGGCCGGGCCGGCGGTGGTCCTGGCGGTGCGGTTGTAGTGGACGTCGTAGGTGTAGGTGCGGGTGGTGCAGCCGGCGGCGGCCGTGGACTGCTCGGCCTTGACCAGGCGGCCGAGGCGGTCGTAGGCGTAGGACTTGAGGCCGTTGGTGCTGCTGTCCTCGGTCACCTGGCCCTGGGTGGAGACCTCCTGGTTCTGCGCCCAGACGACCTTGCCGTCCGAGGCGCGGGCGTACGTGCGGGCGATGGCCTTGCCGGAGGCGTTCAGGGTGTCCTTGCGGACGATGCCGCCGGGGTAGGTCTGCTCGACGAGCTGGCCGTCCGGGCTGTACTTCGCCGTGAACTCGCCCGCCCTGCTGTCGTTCACCGAGGTGAGCAGGCCGCGCGGCTCCTTGGTCCGGTCGTAGGTGTAGGCGACGCTGCCGGTCGGGTCGGTGACCTTCACCGGCTTGCCGAACCTGTCGTACTCCGTGGTCGTGATCGCGCCGTCGGAATCGGTGTAGGAGACCGTCCGGCCGAGCACGTCCTTGACGGTGGTGACGGACTTGCCGCCCGCCGTGGTCGACACGGCCTCGCCCGTGGCCGGGTCGTAGGCGGTGACGGCCTTCGGCACGGCCTGGCCCTCGTCGGCGGTGACCTCGGCGGACATCGTCCGGTCGACGGCGTCGTACGCGGTGACGGACCTGCGGGTCCTGCCCGCGTTGGTCTCCACGACCTCCTCCGGCTTGCCGGTGCGCGAGTACCGGGTCACCTGCTTGACCGGCAGCGTGGTCGGCATCCGAGACGCGTCCGCACCGGTGACACCGGCGCCCGGCGACGTGACGCACGGCTGGCCCGCCCACTCGGGACGGTTGCCGCAGGCCGCGTTCGCCGCGTTGGCCCCCGCCGTGTAGTAGACCGACTTCACCGTCGAGGCGTCCGCCGCGTCGGAACCCGGAACCCGGACCTCCTCGACCCGGCCCTGCGCGTCGTAGCGGGTCGTGGTGGTGAGCTTGGCACCCGACGCGTCGGTGGTCACCGCGGTCGGCTTCTTCAGCGTCCAGCCCGAGGTCCCGCCGATCGGCGTGCCGTAGCCGGTCCTGGTGACCCGCAGCTCGGCGTCGTCGGCGTAGCCGTCGATGCGGGCGCCGTCAGTGGCCGTGGTGACCAGGTGGTAGGCCTGGCCGTCGGGCTTGTTCTCGTCGTAGGTGTTGGTGCCGTGGTCGCGGACCACCACCGGCGTCCCGGCGGCGAGCGTCGGGTTGACGGTGTTCTTGGTCAGGGTGATGGTGTCCAGGCCGGCGTGGTAGCGGTCGCCCTGGCTGCCCGCGTTGGTGCCGGTGACGGTGACCTTGAGCTCGTGGTCACCTCGGGCGAGGCGGACGGACCGACCGGCCGTGTACGGGGCGGTCGAGCCGGCCGGGTCGGCGTCGAAGGTGTCGATCGGCTGGCCGACGTTCTGGCCGTCGATCGCGAACTGGATGACGCCGTGGTCGTTGAACCGGGTCAGCTGGCCCGAGAGCACGTACTCGCCCTCCTCCGGAACGCTGACGCGCATGACGTCGTAGGCACCCGCCTGCGTCCCGACC
This sequence comes from Kitasatospora sp. NPDC057500, assembly GCF_042802195.1. Taxonomy (NCBI): domain Bacteria; kingdom Bacillati; phylum Actinomycetota; class Actinomycetes; order Kitasatosporales; family Streptomycetaceae; genus Kitasatospora; species Kitasatospora sp. NPDC057500. The sequence goes on from NZ_JBHVER010000168.1 coordinate 3,448, forward strand.
AGGTTGAGCTGCGCGCCGCCGGACCAGGACAGCGCACCGTTGTCGTTGATCACCCGCACCGGAGCGGTGGCCCCGAGCTGCGGCAGCTTCTCCGCCTCCCAGGTCGACGTGACCGGGGTGCTCTGGCCGTTGACCTGCTCGGTGAGCGCGGCGCGGTAGACCGGGCCGAGCGTCTCCGCGACGTCCTGGCCGTCGGCCGTGTAGACGGTGCGCGAGTCCAGCAGCCGGGCCCGGGCGGCCGAGTCCGCCGGCAGGTTCAGCTCGGCCGCGTACCGGGCCGCGTCCGGGTGGGTCCCGAGCGCGATCGAACGGTTGGTCGCCTCCAGGGAGCGCACCACATGACCGTAACGGTCGTACTCCTTGGTGTCGATGTCACCGCCCGGCGTCACGGACGGGGAAGCCGTGTTCACCTCCTGCCCGCTGGCGTTCAGGTAGTGCACGGCGGCCGGCTTGTAGCCGTCCTTGCCCGGCTTCGCCGAGGTCGCCGTGTTGGTGCCCGGGTCGTCCTCGGGATCGAACACGGCGGTGGCGTCAGTCGGCGCGTCCGTCTGCGCCCACTTGGCGACGTCCGCGCCCGCCAGGTCGTACGGTCCGCCGCCGACGGTGGTCAGCGGCACGTCGTAGACGACGTTGACGGCGGTCTCGCCGTTGACCTGGTCCTTGCTGCCCTGTGCCAGAGCGGCGCGGCGGACCTTGAGCAGGCGGCCCGGGTCCTGGTCGGCCGCGGCCTTGCCGAAGTCGAAGCTCCACGGCAGTTGGCCCGCCGGCGTGGCCCGGACGACCCGGCCCGCGTCGTCGTAGCCGTACCTGGTCTTCAGCGGCTGGGCCAGGCGCGGGTCCCAGGTCTCGGCCAGCCGGCCCTTGTCGTCGTACGCGTAGTGCGCCACCTCGACGGCCTCCTGCTTGGAGGTCGCCGGGTTCCACGACCAGACCTTGACCGCCTTGACGCGGTCCAGGAAGTCGCCGGGCGTGGTCGCGGTGGCCGTGGTGGCCTTGGCGTAGTCGTACTCCATGACCTCGCAGCCGCGCGGCAGCGGATCCACCGAGCAGCGGTTGGCATCGTCCACCCCGGCCTCGACCGGCGGGACCACCCGCTTCACCAGGGCCCGGCCGTCCGTGGTGTCGTACTGGTAGCGGGTCGCCGACGGGGCGCCCGGACCGGTCTCGCTGACCACCTGGAAGCTGTTGGAACCGGCCTGGCGGGCGAAGACGGTCTTCGTCCCGTCCAACTCGGTCAGCTCGTAGGTGGTGGCGTTGGTCTGCACGTCCCAGACCTGGTTCGGACCGGCCCAGCACACCCAGACCGTGGCACCGTGGTCGGTGTCCAGGCACTTGCCCGAGTAGAGGCTGAGCACCATGCCGTCGGTGCGGACGTCCCATTTCTGGTTGTCACCGCCGTTGCAGCCCCACAGCACCACCCGGGTGCCGTCGGTCACCTGACCGTAGGGGTTGTCCAGGCAGTAGCCGAGCAGTCTCAGCGTCAGGTCGTCGCCGCGGGTCCACTGCTGGTTCGCCGCGCCGGTGCAGGCGGCCGGCTGGAGCGCGGCACCGTTGCCGGCCACGCCGTTGGGCGCCTCCAGGCACTGCCCGCTGCTGTTCAGCAGCAGCGCGCCGGAGGTGGCCGGCACGGCCTTCAGGGTGAGCGACTCGGCGCCCGGCTCCGGGAAGAACGTTCCGTTGGCTCCCTTGGCGAAGGTCAGGGTGCCGTCGTCGTTGCCCTTGATCTCGACCAGGTCGGACTGCGGGAACGACAGCGACCGGTAGTCGGAACCGGCGCCCGCGTCGGGGCCGCCGGCCCACTGCGGGCCGAACGGCGCGACGATCTCCTTCAGCGAGAGATCGTCGAAGAAGACCTCCTTGCCGGTACCGGGGAGGTTGCCGTTGTAGAGCCGGAACCACGCCTGGTCGGCGTCCTTCGGGACGGCCATGTCGACGGTCAGCTGCTGCCAGCCGTCCGTGAAGGAGGCCTTCTTCGAGGTGACCTGGCCGTAGCCGGCCGCGGTGTGGTGGAGACCGGTCAGGGTCAGGCCGCGGTCGGCGAGCGGGTTGTCCAGGCCGGTCGCGCCGGGCACGTAGATCCAGCCGGTGAGGCGGTAGGTCCGGCCGGGCCGCATGCCCTGGGCGAGCGTGTACTCCGGGCCGACGGCCGCGTAGCTGTCCCAGCCGTTGCCCGGCTTGACCAGCAGCGAGTCGGTGGAGCTGTCGTGGCCGCGGGCGGTCGAGCGGCTGACGTCCGCCTGGCCGGCGGTGAAGCCGGCCGTGTCGGTGCCCACCTGGCGCTGGTTGGTCGTCAGTCGCTCGCCCTGCGGCTGCCAGCCGCGCGCGAGGTCGCGCGAGGAGGAGGTCCGGGTGACCGACATGCCGAACGCGGTGGTGTCGGTGGCGCTGGTGGAGTAGTCACCGGTGAGCAGGTTGACCGACCCCGGGCCCGCCTCGGCGCTCGCGGCGCCGTCGGCGTTGCGGTCCACCGTGAGGGTGTTCCAGGCGGTCGCGTAGCCGGCGCCGGAGCCGTCCTCGGGGAACAGCTTGGCCCGGACCTGGACGACGCCACCGATGTTGCCGAGGGTGTCCAGGACGTTCCAGTTGGCGTGCGGGCCGAGGTCCGCGAGGCGCGGCTTGTCCTCGGTGACCGGGGTGTTGTCGGCCTTGGCCAGGTTCGCCCGGGGCACCGCGTACTCGGTGGCGCCGGGGCCGCGGCGGTACTCGTAGACGATCCGCTTGAACTGGGCCTGCGCGTCGACGGCCAGCTTGACGCGCTTGGCCGCCCGGGTGCCGTTCACCGGCGAGCTGATGCCCGCCTGGCCGACGTGGAACACGTACGGGGCGGCGGGCGGGGACAGGTTGCCCGCACGGTCCTTGGCCTGCACGGTCAGTACGCGCCGGCCCTCGGTGGTCGGAGTGATCGACGTCGTCAGCCCGGCCGTGGCGTTGACCGTCACCGGCGTACCGCCGTCCAGCGTGTAGACGTAGGCGGCCAGGTCGTTCGTCCCCGCGGCCGTGGTGAACGTGAAGGAGCCGGCCTGGTTGGCCGCACCGTGCCACGTCCCGTCCGAGGGGTAGTCCGCCGAGGTGACCGTCGGCGCGCCGGGGGCGGTGGTGTCGACGACGAAGCTCGTACCGGACCAACCCGTCGCCGAGTGGCCGTCGAAGACCCTCGTCCACACCGAGTACGGCACGCCCTCGTCCAGCTTCGCCACACCCAGGTCGGAGGGGCTCACCTGGAGATAGCTGTTGGCCGGCACCTGCCGCACGATGCTGTTGACGAACGCCCCGTCCCGCCAGAGGTCGACGTTGACGTTCACCGTCCCGTCGTCGGCGTCGTCGGCGCGGACCTGGAAGCGCGGGGTCGCGGAGCTGGTGTACCGCGGCTCGCCCGGCTGCGAGGGCTGCACCTCGATGCCGGACGGCGCCGCCGGCACCGAGTTGACGGTGACCGAGAGGTACGGCGGGAAGTCGCTCTCGGCGGAGCCGAACCGCTTCCAGGAGAGGCTGCTGTTCTCGTCCGTCGCCTTCAGCAGCAGGCCGTAGTCGGAGTTGTGCTGCGCGAAGTACCGGACCATGTCCGTGACGTCGGTGTTCGTCCAGCCGGATCCGTCCGGGGCGACGCAATGGTGGGTGTCACCGCCGTCGATGTCGTAGGTCTCGTACGTCCGGGTCCACATCCGGCCCCAGGCCGGCTCGTTGCCCCACCGGGTCCACGAGGCGGCGCCGTTGGCGTTCCAGACCTCCCACTGCTTCGGGACGCAGGAGGAGGAGTGGTAGTTGAACAGGTGCAGCCTGGCGTCGAGGATCTGCTTCCCGTTGAAGTCCCTGCCCGGGATCGTCAGGTAGGAACGCGCCTTGACGGTGCCGTTGTAGCTGCCCAGCTTGAGGTCCTCCGAGCCGGAGGCGTCCCAGCCCACGTCGTTCTGCACGAACGTGTCGTAGGTGGAGAAGACGCTCACCACCGGGTCGACGGTGACCGGGTACTGGGTGTTCGCGTCGGCCAGGAACGCCGCGTCCGGGGTGAACACCAGCTCGGTGTCCGCGCCCTGTCCTCGCACCTGCATCGTCACCGGCGCGCGGTTGACGTGCTCCTGCGAGGCCGGATCCACCACCGCGTCCCACATCACCGGCGCCGGGATCTTCACGGCCGGCCGGCCGGTCGTCTTCTCGACCAGCTGGACCGAACCGTCCTGCTGCGCCACGACGTTGAGGCCGGTGGTGTCGATCGGGATCGTCATCGTGCCGGCCTGGCCCACGGCGGAACGATTCTTCACGATCAGGAACTGCTCGAAGCCGGTCCGGGTCGCCTTCACGACGAGGTCCACACCCGGACGGGCGTCGACGTACGTCGCCTTGCCGCCCTCCAGCCTCGGCTTGGGCAGCCGGCCCAGCCAGCCGAAGCCCACCTTCTGGTCGCCGGAGCCGTAGCCTGCGAGCTCGCGCTCCTGGAGCGTGGTCGTCGTCGAGGCGGGGGCGTCTCCGGCGACCGGCGCGCCGTCGGCTCCCGGCAGGCTGTCGCCCACCGTGACACCGGCATCGCCGCCGTCGAGGACCAGCCCACCGGGGTGCGCCTTCGGCGCCACCTTGCCGTCCGGCGTCTGGGCCAGGGTGGTGTCCACCGCGACCCAGGAGCCGCCCGACTTCATCCGGACCGGGCCGGTCGACCGCTCGGACGTGAGGGTGCCCTCGGGATTCGCCCAGAGGGTCGTGAACTCGGTACGGGCGCCGACCACTTCGACCCGGCGGCCACGGAGCCGGGCGGACAGGAGCGCCGAGGCCTCGTCGGGCGCCTCGTCGGCCGACGCGGCCGGCGCGGCGGACTGCGGGGCGGCCGGAGCCGGCGCGGCGAACGCCGCCGAGGCGGTCAACGCCTCGACCGCGACACCGGTCTGCACCAGCAGACCCAGCGTCACGGCCGCCGACAGGGAGCGTTTCCAGCGCATGGACTTCGAGGGGGCCCCACCCGCCGCAGCGGAGGACGGGACCGTGGAACGTCGTGACATCGAATCCTCGTCGAGAGAGTGCCAGGACGGTGCAAGCCTTCTGGCTCGACGGAGAACCTCTCACCGTTCCAGGACTCCCAGGAGACGCTCGGAGTCTCGATCGAATAACGATGCATCGCGCACGACCGTTCCCCCGACGGGCTTCTGACGTCTTGTCAGTCCACTTACGGATAGGAGCAGTTCGCGGTGCTTGCGGTCATCCGAACCGGATCGCCGGGAACCTTCCCCTGCGGCGGCGGAGGGAACCGCAATAGGGTGCGAACATGACACGCCATCTGACCTTCGACGGTCCGTACAACTTCCGCGACCTGGGCGGCTATCCGGCCGCCGACGGGCGGGCGGTGCGCTGGGGGCTGCTCTACCGATCGTCCTCGCTCGGCAGGCTCGCCTCGGCCGCCGACCTGGAGCGGTTCCGGGCGCTGGACATCGGCACCGTGATCGACCTGCGGTATCCCTGGGAAATCGAGCGCCGGGGGCGGATACCGGAGCTGGACGGGGTCGCGTACCACAACCTCTCCATCGAGCACCGGCCGTACGACCAGGCCGAGATCGACCCGGAGCTCGACCCGTGGCGGTACCTGGCGGACCGGTTCGCCGAGGTGGCCGAGGACGGTGTCGCGGAGATCCGCGCCGTACTGGACCTGATCGCCGGGGCCGAGCGGCCGGTGGTGTTCCACTGCGCCGCGGGCAAGGACCGCACGGGGCTGATCGCCGCGCTGGTGCTCACCCTGCTCGGTGTCGGCGAGGACGACGTGGCCGCCGACTTCGCACTCACCGAGTTGGTCACCGCCCGGCTGGTGGCGGACTGGCGCGCCGGCAACCCGGGGCGCACGCTGCGCTGGCCCGCCTTCGGGCGCGCGCCGGAGGCGGTGATCCGGTTCGCGCTCGCGGACCTGGCCGCCGCCCACGGCTCGGTGCACGGCTATGCCACCGGCAAGGTCGGGGTCGACGAGGCGCTGATCGGCCGACTGCGGGCGCGACTGCTCACGGCGTAGCCGGGTGCCGACGAGAATCGGCCAACGCCCCGCCGGAACGAAAATCGCATGAAAGAGAAATCTATCGGCTAGTAGATCAGAAAAGGACAAGGCGGATCGATATTCGACCGGAACGGTCGGGTCCCGGGATCTTCCGACGAATGTCGATCAGCCCCTTGTCAACGCCCGCCCCCTCGGCCTCATGTGGCCGAATGGCCGAAAAAAATAGTGCTGGCCGCCTGTTCGTGCACGCTAAGGTCATTCCCGCGGCGGCTCGGCCGATCGGGTGACCGCGACCGTTCGGGTCGGACCTCCGCTCATTTCCTTTTGCCTGCATGGCCCCGCCCCGCCAGGCGGTGTCACCGAAATGATCGGACGGAAGATGCACGCAAAGAACCGGGCCGACCGTTTTCGCCGCACCAGCAGCACCAATCGCACATTCGTCCGGGGCGCCCTGGTGGCCGCCGCGCTGATCGGCTTCGCCGGCGCCGGTCCCGCGCTCGCCGAAGGCTCCTGGACGTCCCACATCAGCAGCTGGGGGCCAGGCTCGGAATCCCGCCGCTGGGCCGACAGCGACCGCGACGACGTCGCCACCACTGTCACCTTCCAGGGCTGCGAGACAGGCAACAACGACTTCAAGGACGCCGACCTCCAGCTCTACAAGGACGTCTTCGGCCCCGACAAGGCCTACGGCCACCGCTCCAACCACTGCGACACCTCCGGCTGGGGCGACCAGAGTTCCGGCGACTACTACTTCACGCTGGAGGGCGTGCGCAGCGGCGCCAAGCTCTGGGTGGACACCGTCACCACCCGGTACTGACCACGTCCACGCCTTCACCCTCGCCCCCACCCCGCCCCCGCCCCGCCCCCGCCCCCGCCCCGGCCGTGGTTCCGGCGGACGCCCCCGTCCGCCGGCGCCCCCGCACCCCTCCCGAGCGAAATGCGTCGACCCCGCCATGGCCCTTGAGTTCCACCGCATCGACTTCCAGTACAACCGGAAGGCTCCCCTGTTCACCGGTCTCGACCTTCGGATCGACAATCCGGCCACCGTCCTGCTCGGCCCCAACGGCGCCGGAAAGTCCACCCTCATGGCGCTCGCCGCCTCGCAGTTGAACCCGCACCGGGGCCTGATCACCTGGCACGGCGTCAACCCGGCGGCGGGCGGCGGCGACCGGGCCGCCTACCGGCGCACGGTGGCCTGGCTGCCGCAGCAGATCACCCCCGTCCCGGGGCTCAACGTACGCGAACAGGTCGCGTACTGCGGCTGGTTGAAGGGCATGTCGCGCACCGCCGCCTGGCACGCCTCGGCCGGCGCGCTCGCCCGGGTCGGCCTCTCGGAGCTCGCCGACCGGGCCGGCCACCAGCTCTCCGGCGGTCAGCTGCGCCGGATGGGCATCGCCGGCTGCCTCGCCCATCACAGCGAACTGATCCTGATGGACGAGCCCACGGCCGGGCTCGACCCGGCCCAGCGCGCGGTGTTCCGCACCCTGGTCGAGGAGTTGACGGGCGAGGTCAACGTCGTGGTCTCCACGCACCAGACCGAGGACCTCGCCGAGACCTACCGGCACGTGGTGGTACTGGACCGCGGCCGGGTCCGCTTCCAGGGCGCCACCGAGGAGTTCCACGCCCTCGCGGCCGGCGGCCGGGTCCCCGGAGCCGGCAACGGCCCGCCGAGCGCCGAGGCCGCGTACGCGAGCCTGATCGAACGGGAGGCCTGACCATGCTGCTGCGCACCGTGCTACGGGTCTCGGCCGGCACCCGGGCGCTGCCGTTCCTCCTCGGCTTCGTCCTGGTCGCCCTCGGCGACGAACTGACCGCCTGGGTCACCCCCGGCTACGGGCTCGCCGCCGCCGGGCACGCCACCCTCGCGCTGCCGTTCGCCTGCGCGGCCTGCGCGGCCTGCGGCGCGTGGGAGGGCGGACGGCTGCACCGGGGCGGCGTGTTCAGCCGCTCGCCGGTCCGCTCCGCGCCGGCCATCACCGCACCGGTGCTGCTGCCGGTCGCCGCGATGGGCGCACTCGGCATGGCCGCTGCGCTCGGCACCACCGCGCTGGCCGGCGGCACCGCGGCCGGCGTCCCGCAGCCCGGCCCGCTCGCCGTCTGGGCCGGACTGCTGCTCGCCAACACCCTGGTCGGCTCGGTGGTCGGGCGGGTGCTGGCGCCGGTGGTCGCCGTCCCGCTCGCGCTGATCAGCAGCTTCGTGCTGAACGCCTACCCCGCCGCGTTCGACACCTACTGGCCGCGGCACCTGGTCGGCGGCGGGCTGTCCGACTGCTGCGCCGTGGACCAGGTGCTGGACGGGCGGGCGGTGGTGGCCTCGCTCGCCTTCTCCGGCGCGGTCTGCGCGGCCGCCGTGCTGCTGATCCGCCGGCGCGGCACCCCGCTCGCCGTCGCCGCCGCGCTGGCGGTCGCGGCGGGCGGGGCCGCGGCGGGCGGCTGGGCCGCCCGCGACCTCGGCCCCGAACCGGTGCGTGCCCGCTCCGCCGCCGCCCTGGTCTGCGCGGACGGAGGGCCGCGCGTCTGCCTCTGGCCGGAGCTGGGCGGCGCACGCTCGGCGGTGGTCCGCGCCGAGGTCCGGAAGGCCTCCGCCGCCCTGGCCGGGCACGGTGTCACCGTTCCCGAGGCGTTCACGATGGCCGCCCGGCCGGGCCCGGGCGAGGCGAAGCTCGGCGTCCCCACCGACGCGCGGGCGCGGGACGTCGCGCCTGCCGTGGTCGGCGGCCTGCTCCCGCGCGCCCCGGACTGCGCCCGCCGCGGCGACCCCTACCCGGCCGCGGCCGCCCTCGGCACCCTCACCGCCTGGCTCACCGCCCGTGCGGGCCCGGACGGCACCACCGTCCCGGCGGCCGGCGTCGGCGGCCGCTTCACCGAGGCCGACGCCGCCCACGCCGCCCGGCTGCTCCGGCTGCCCGACGGGCCCCAGCTCGACTGGTACCGCGCCACCATGGCCGCCCTCGCCGACTGCGGCACCCCGCCCCCGGCCCCCGTCGGAGGCGAGCCGTGATCTGGTGGTACAAAGCTCGCGCGGTGCCGGTACTCACGGCCGTCCTCGCCGGAACCTTCGCCGTCGGCCTGCTGTTCGGGAACGGCGAGCTGCCGGTGCCGGCGCTGCACGGACAGGCCGGGCACTTCCTCCTCGCGCACGTGGTCACCCTGCTCCCGGCGGTGTTCCTGCTGTACGGGCTGGGCCGGGGCGACCTGCGGACCGAAGCCGTCGCCGGCCGGTTCCTGCGGGGCCTCGACGTCGGGCTCGCCCTCACCCTCGCGGCCGCCGGAACAACGTGCGGAGGCCTCGCCTACGCGGCCGGCCAGGGCGCACTCGCCCTGGTCCTGGCCCGCAACATCGCCGGCTACCTCGGCCTCGCCCTGCTCGTCCACCCCCTGATCGGCCACCGCCCGGCCGCCGCCGCCCTCGCCGCCACACCCCTGCTCTGCTCAGCCACCGGCTGGTACCCGAACGGCCGCCCCCGCCCATGGGCCTGGCCGCTCCACCCCGCAGACTCACCAACCGCCCTGACCGCCGTCACCCTCCTCCTACTGACCGGGGCCGCCTGCGCCCTTCTCCGCCGCCCCCCACCCACGCCCGCCCCATAGCCGTCGGCCCACCCACCCGTCCTGCACCCGCGACGGCAAGGCCCGCCCGAGCGATCACCCATCCGCGACCGCGACCGACATCCTGCTTCACCAGCACCCGCCCACCACGCTCGGCCCGCACGCGGGCTACGCCCACTCCACCGAAAGCAGATGGCCACGCTGCGACGGGCCGGCCGGGCGGCTCAACGACAGCGCGGCCCGGAGCCGCCACCACCCCGAACCCCGCGGGGCACTCGCGGGGCGCTCGCGGACCACGGACACCACCCCGAGGCCCGCAGCATCCTCAGCACCCCGACCGCTGCCCGCGCACGCAGTCCGCCCCGGCGACTCCTCGACGGCGAAGGGCGGAATCTGCCCCAGCGGGCAGACCCCCGAACCTTCCGGGCCCCACGCAGGCGGTACGCCACAGGGCGCCAGGGCCTGCGGGCCGCTGCCCGCAGGCCCGACCGACATCCCGCTTCGCTGATGCCCACCCGTCACGCTCGGCCCGCACTCGGACAACGACCACTCCACCGACAGCCGACGAGCGGCCATGCTGCGACGGGCCGACCCGGCGACCCGGCGATTCGGCGACGCCAAGGCTCCCAGAACCTGCGGGGGCCCGCGGACTGCGGCCATCGGCTCCCGCAGCGCCGGCCCCCGAGCCCCGGACGCCCGCACCGAGCCCGAGCGCCCCACCGGCCGCCGTGGCGCCCGCCCCTGCGGGGACCCCGGCCACCGCGACCGGCACGGCGGCCACCCCGGCTGCGAGCCCTTGCAGCGCCCGGCCGAGCCACGCGACCCGCAGCACCCTCACCCCCCGGTCGCCGGCCGCCCACGCAGGCCCACGCCCAGCGCACTCCGACACCCACCCGCCCGACGGACCGACGGCAGCGAGGCCCGCCGAACAGGCGCCCCCTGATGCTCGCCGAACACGGCCGCCATGCCCAAGGCCCGGCAGCCCCACCCACCCAGCAACGCAACAACGGCACGGCCCGCTACCGCCCCATGTCACCGGACCCAGAGCCCAACACGCCCGTGATCACCCGCTACAACCCGTCCGCCCCCTGATGCTCGCCGAGCACGGCCGCCGTGCCCAAGGCCCGCTAGGCCCACCCACCCAAGAACGCAACAACGGCACGGCCCGCTACCGCCCCGTATCACCGGCCCGGGGCCCGGGGCCCACGGCACCCGGTCGGCCGGCGGGGTCAGCGGCGGCGGGGTTTGCCCGTGCGGGTGTTGCTCCTGGGCTTGCGTGGGGGGCGGGGGCTGGAGGACGGGGTGGCCGGGTCGGTCGTGTCAGGCCAGTGGGTGGGGCGCTTCAGTGCTGCCGGGAGGCGGGTGGCGGCATCGCCGCGGGCGGCGTTGAGCTGTGCCTGGGTGAGGAAGAGCGCCTCGGTGAGGTCGGCGCCCGCCAGGTTGGCGTCCCGCAGGTCGGCGCCGACCAAGTCGGCGAGCCGCAGGTCCGCCCCGGCGAGGTCCGCGGCCACCAGCAGCGCGCCGCGCAGGTTGGCACCGCGCAGGTCCGCGCCGCGCAGCCGGGCGCCGAACAGGTCCGCGCCCCGGTGCTCGCGCCGGCGCGGGACGGCGGCCCTGACCAGCTCGCTCGCCTTGAGCAGCAGCTCGGCGACCGCCTGCCGGTGCGCGGGCACGTCGACCGCCAGGATCTCGTCCGGTGTGCCGCCGGCCAGCCGCTCGGTCTCCTCCAGCGCCCGGCGCAGCTCCCCGTGCACGGGGCGGGCCGGCTCGAAGGTGAGCGCCTCGGTGAGGTACCAGAGCAGCTCGTGCAGCTGCCGCACCACCGGGAACACCTCGAACATCGCCCCCGCGTCCTCCGGCGCCTCCCGCCAGCCGCGCCCGCCGAAGGTGACCTGGGAGACCTGCTGCCCGGCCCCGAAGCAGTCGTACACCGTGCAGCCGGGGAAGCCGCTGTCACGCAGCCGCTCGTGGATGCCGCAGGTGAAGTCCGTCTTCAGGTTGCGGCAGGGGCTGCCGGCGGCCTTGTTCACGGCGAAGTCGGCGCCGGCGGCGAACGGCAGCGCGACGCAGCACAGCCCGAAGCAGCTCCCGCAGTCGGAGACGAGGTTGAGGCTCGGGACGCTCACGATGCTGTTGTTCCTCCGGGAAGACGGCGCGGTGCGGGGGTGCAGCTGTAGAGCGTACCGACAAGCCCCCGGGCGGCCGTCGGTTAGTGTGGTCGGCCGAGTACGAGCAACACCGGAGCGAACGTCCAGCGGAGGAACCAAGGCATGTCCCGGCACGACGTGGCGCCGTACCCGGACACCGAAGGCACCGCGGGCGCCGAAGGCCCCGCGCGGCCCGCCACCGACGACGACGGCCGGCCGGACGCCCTCCGCCTCCCGGCCCGCGCCCGCACCGTCGCCTTCACCCTGCTCTGCTTCGCGGTCTGCCTGGCGATCGCGGCCCAGCAGTGGACCACCCTCCAGCTCGGCGGCTTCGACCTCGGCATCTTCGACCAGGGCGTGCGCGGCTACGCGCACCTCGGTCTTCCGGTGTCGACGCTGAAGAGCTACCACCACGAGTTCCCGCCCGGCTTCTCGCTGCTCGGCGACCACTTCTCGCCGGTGATCGCGCTGATGGCACCGCTCTACTGGCTCTGGGACGACCCGCGCTCGCTGCTCCTCGGCCAGGCCCTCTGCTTCGCGGCCGGCGTGCCGCTGATCCGCCGGATCGCCGACCGCTGCTTCGCCGGCGCCGACCCCCGGACCGCCCGCCGCGCCGCCGACCTGGCCGCCCTCGCCTACGGCCTGGGCTGGCCCCTGCTGGTGGCCTCGCGCGGCGGGTTCCACGAGGTGGCGTTCGCCGTGCCGCTGACGCTGCTGATGCTGGAGCGCGGGATGGCCCGGCAGTACTGGGCGTCCGCACTGGCCGGCCTGCTGCTGTGCTGCACCAAGGAGGACATGGGCCTGGCGGTCGGCGCCTACGGCCTGGTGCTGCTGCTGCGCGCACGCCGGGAGCCGGACCCCGGGCGGCGCCGCCCGGCGGTCCGCTGGGGCGTGGGCCTGCTGCTCGGCGGCCCGCTCGCCGCGGCGGTGGCGATCGCGAAGCTGATCCCGGCGATGGGCGGGGTGCCCGGCTACTACTGGAACTACGAGGCGCTCGGCGAGGACGGCGGCTCGGCGGTCGCCAACGTGCTGGCCGACCCGACCCTCCTCGTCTCGGCGTTCTTCGACGCCCCGCTGAAGCCGTTGCTGCTGCTCTGGCTCTTCGGCACCCTGTTCCTGCTCCCGCTGCGCTCGGCGACCGTGCTGCCGGCCCTCCCCCTGCTCGCCGAGCGGGTGCTCTCCAGCAACCCGAACCACTGGTCGATCGCCCGGCACTACGACGCGTTCCTCTGGCCGATCCTGCTGGTCGCCGCGCTGGAGGTGCTGGGCCGCCACCACGACCACAGGCTGACCCGGCGGCTCGGCGTGGCGGCGGCCGCCGTGACCGTCGCGGTCGCGCTTCCGCTCGGCGCGGCGAACCTGTTCGTGCCGGCCTACTGGCAGCCGAAGACGAGCGAGGCGGCGCTGCTGCGCGCCACGGCACTGGTCCCGGACGGCGCCTCCGTGGAGGCCGACAACCAGGCGGCGCCGCGCCTGACCTCCCGCGCGGACGTGGTACTGGTCGACGAGAAGCCGCGCGGACGCGAGTACGTGCTGATCCGCGCGGACAAGCGGTCCTTCCCGTTCCGCACCGACCGGGAGCAGGCGGCCCGGATCGAGCTGCTGCTCGCGCACGGCTACCGGACGGTCTGGTCGGAGGACGGCGTGTTCCTGCTGCACCGGGAGGGCACCGAGCCGGTCCCGGGCGAGCACGTGCCCGGCCCGGGCTCCACCCCGTTCCAGGACGAGGTGCCGTCGGACGTGGGCCGCAACCTCTTCCGCGGCTGACGGCCCGCCGCTGCCCGGCGGCAGCCAGCCCGCTCAGCCCTCGTACGGCAGCAGCTCCGCGCGCTTGGGCGGGCGGCCGTCGCCGGAGGAGCGGCCGGTGAGGCGGCGGCCGATCCACGGGCCGAGGTGGGTGCGGGCCCAGCGGGCGTCGGCGGCCAGCCTCTCGCCGCGGGTCGGCGGGGCGGCGGTCGGCAGCGGGGCGCGCCAGTCGAAGCCGGCGGGGCGCCCGAGCGCCTCCAGGACGGCCTCGGCGACGCGGCGGTGGCCCTCCGGCGAGAGGTGCAGCCGGTCCTCCGCCCAGAGCCGGCGGTCGTCGAAGCAGGGCGCGGAGAAGAGGTCCACCACGGCGACGCCCGGGTCCTGGGCGAGCTCGTGCACGAAGGCCTTCATCCGCAGGATCGCCGGGAGCAGCCGGGCGGAGCCGGCCATCCGCCGGGTCGGGTCGGTGCTGGTGAACATGACCACGGTGGCGCCGGTGGCGCGCAGCCGGGTGGCGGAGGCGCCGAGGAGTTCCTCGATCCGGGCGGTGTCGCAGCGCGGCCTGAGCACGTCGTTGAGTCCGCCGGCCAGGGTGACCAGCTCGGCGCCCATGGCGGCGGCGCGCTCCAGCTGCTCGTCGTGGATCTGGCCGATGAGTTTGCCGCGGACGGCGAGGTTGGCGTACCGGAAGCCGCCGACCGGATGGTCGGCGGCGAGTCGGGCGGCAACGCGGTCGGCCCAGCCCCGGAAGTGGCCGTCGGGCAGCAGGTCGTCGCACATGCCCTCGGTGAAGGAGTCCCCGACGGCGACGTAACTGCGGAAGGCGGTGGGCGTGTTCTCCGTGTTCTCCATGGCCCGTCGATCGTACGCGCGCGGGTTTCGAAGGGATCCGGCGGCCTCGGGCGCTTGCCGCGGGCGCGTACGGCGGGGCGGCTCCCCGGACCGGATCAACGGCCACGGCAAGCGGACGCCGATCGACCGTCAATCGGCCCCGGGCAGGGTGGAGCACGTCGGGAGGACGCGACGCCCGGCAGGAGCAGCACGAGCAGCACGGCATCCGGAGCCACGAGCCGCCGGAGCGGATCACCGACCAGCAACGGGGGAGCTGGTCGTCGGAGTCCAACGGATCCGCCACCGGCACGGAGGGGTTCGCGCAGTTCCACGGGGGAGAACTGCGCGAACCCCGTCCTCGACGGGCGTCCGGTGCGGTGCATCCGGTCCTCGGGTCCCGCAAGTCCCGCAAGAACCTGCAAGAGCTGCGAGAACCCGCCAGAACCCCGGGCCGCGGGGCGCCTCCCACACGGGGCGCCC
>NZ_JBHVER010000169.1:0-18014 GCF_042802195.1 Kitasatospora sp. NPDC057500
GCCCGGGATTCCCCGGGCGCGCCCCCGCCGTCCTCCGCCCGGACACCCGGCCGGCGCCCGGCGGCCCGTAGAGTCGGTCGGCGGCGCACGGCGGACCGTCGCGCGCCGCGGACCATCGTGGACACGTGGACAAGGGCGAGGGCGGACACATGACACTCCTGACGGCGCTTCAAGGCGGCTCCGGCGACTCCGGCGACGCGCTGCGGATCTCCGACGGCCCCGGGCTCTCCCGCGAGGACCTGCTCGGCGCGGCCACCGCCGTCGCCGACCGGGTCGCCGGCGCCCCCGCCCTCGCGGTGCTCGCCCGGCCCACCGCCGAGACCGTGGCCGCCGTCGTCGGCGGGCTGCTCGCCGGGGTGCCGGTGGTGCCGCTGCCGCCCGACTCCGGGCCCAAGGAGCGCGCGCACATCCTGCGCGACTCCGGCGCCTCCCTGCTCGCCCACGCCGCCGCCGACACCCCGCCGCAGGACGCCGGGATCGCCGGCCTCCCCGTCGACCTGCGCGAGCGCTCCGCCGCCACCCACGCCGAGCCGGACCCGGCGGCGACCGCCTTCGTGCTGTACACCTCCGGCACCACCGGCGCGCCCAAGGGCGCGATGATCGGCCGCTCCGCCGTCGCCGCCGACCTCGACGCGCTCGCCGACGCCTGGCAGTGGACCGCCGAGGACACCCTGGTACACGGCCTGCCGCTGTTCCACGTGCACGGACTGGTGCTCGGCGTGCTCGGCGCGCTGCGTACCGGCAGCAGGCTGGTGCACACCGGGCGGCCCACCCCCGCCGGGTACGCGGCGGCGGGCGGCAGCCTCTACTTCGGCGTGCCGACCGTCTGGTCCCGGCTGGCCGGCGATCCGCAGGCGGCCGCCCGGCTCGCCTCCGCCCGGCTGCTGGTCTCCGGCAGCGCCCCGCTGCCGGTCCCGGTGTTCGAACGGCTCGCCGAGCTGACCGGCCACGCCCCGATCGAGCGCTACGGCATGACGGAGTCGCTGATCACCGTCTCCACCCGGGCCGACGGCGAGCGCCGCCCCGGCAGCGTCGGCCTGCCGGTGGCCGGGGTGCGCACCCGGCTGGTCGGCGAGGACGGCGCCCCCCTCCCGCACGACGGCGAGAGCGTCGGCGAGCTCCAGGTGGCCGGGCCCACCCTGTTCGGCGGCTACCTCAACCGGCCGGACGCCGACGCCGAGGCGTGGACCGCCGACGGCTGGTTCCGCACCGGGGACGTCGCGGTGATCGGCCCGGACGGCTTCCACCGGATCGTCGGGCGCGCCTCCGTCGACCTGATCAAGAGCGGCGGCTACCGGATCGGGGCCGGCGAGGTGGAGGCGGCGCTGCGCGACCACCCGGCGGTGGCCGACGCCGCCGTGGTCGGCGCGCCGGACGAGGACCTCGGCCAGGCGATCGTGGCGTACGTCGTTCCGGACGGTTCCGTGACGGGTGAACAGCTGACGGCCTTCGTGGCCGAGCGGCTCTCGGTGCACAAGCGGCCCCGGCGGGTGGTGCTGGTGCCCGAACTGCCCAGGAACGCCCTGGGGAAGGTGCTGAAGAAGCAGCTGCTGGCGGACTCGGCACACGGGTGACGGGCGGTCATCCGGCGCCGGGTCGGGTGACGGTCGCTCACCTTCCGTGAGCCTTCCTTTGGCGCACTCCACTGCGCGCCGTGAGCGGACGCGTGCTTAACGTGACAAGCGGCGCGGCCGGGGCCCCGACGGCCCCGCGCCCCGCGTGAAGCGTTCAGCTCCCAGCGTTCGGCGCGATCGGCGCGTCCGGCGCGATCAGCGAAGGAAGACAGCAGCATGACGACCGTCAACACCGGCGCACCGGGTGCCGCCGACGACGCGACCGGGCAGCACACCGCCGCCTCCACCCCCAGGCCGACGGCGGGTGCCCGCCCCGCCCGTGCGGCGCGGATCCGCCGGGGGATAGGCATGGTGGCCGTGATCGCGGCCGGCGCCGGCGTGCTCGGCCTCGGCACCGGCGCGGGGACCGCGGTGGCCGAGCCGGCGCCGGCCCACGCCGGGTGGGACGGCTCGCGGTACTGGTTCAAGGACGGCCAGGGCCACTGGCGCTGGACCTCGCACTACGACGTCTACCTGGCGCGCACCGGCGGCTCGGCCACCGCCTCGGGGACCTCCACGAGGGCGGCCGGCTCGTCCGGGGGGATCACCCAGGGGTGGGACGGCTCGCGCTACTGGTTCCGCAACAGCCAGGGCCAGTGGCGCTGGACCTCGCACTACGACGTCTACCTGGCGCGCACCGGCCAGTCGGGCTCGGGCTCCTCGTCGGCGGACGCCGCCCCCTCGTCCTCCGCCGCCCCGGCGGCGGACGGCGACGTCGAGACGGCGGTGCAGTTCGCGCTCGCGCAGCTTGGCAAGCCGTTCCGGACGGCCGGCAACGGGCCGGACGGCTACGACTGCTCGGGCCTGGTCCAGCAGTCCTTCCGGCGCGGCGGCATCTCCCTGCCGCGGGTCGCCAACGACCAGTACGCGGCCACCACACCGGTGACGGCCGGGCAGCTGCGCCGCGGCGACCTGCTGTTCTGGTCGGACGACGGCACCGCCCGGGGCATCCACCACGTGGCGGTCTACCTGGGCAACAACCAGTACGTGGAGGCCGCCCGGCCCGGCACCTCGATCCGGATCTCGCGGATCAGCAGCGGCTACTACCCGACCCACATGGGCCGCCCCTAGCCGGTGACGCACGGCGTTCCGCCGGTGCCCGGGCCGACGCGGTCCGGGCACCCGGCGGGTGGGGGCCCTGCACGCAATGGGGCGCGGGAGGTGTGCCGGGGGCGCGCGGGATTCGGCCGGACTCCGGTGCCCGGGGCGGCGCACGCCGGTGCGCCAGGGGTTGTACGGGTATCGTCGCAGGCCCTCTGACCTGGGCACATGCCCCTGTCAAACGGAACGGGGAACCGCCATGAGCGGGGAGCACGTGGAGGTATGGGGACCGGCGCGGCAGGGGTACCACCTCGGGTGGCGCCGGCACGACTGACGGGGGCGCCGCCCGGTGCGAACGGCGCCGGGGGAGGTCGAGAACATGGGGGCGTGAGTGATCGTCTGGGTCAATGGCACATTCGGGGCGGGCAAGACCACCGCCTGCCGCGAGCTGGTGGAACTGCTGCCCGGCAGCATGCTGTTCGATCCCGAGCTGGTCGGCTTCGGGCTGCGGGCGATGCTGCCCGCCGACCGGATGGCGGCGGTGTCGGACTTCCAGGACCTGCCGGCCTGGCGCCGGCTCGTCCCCGAGACGGCGGCGGCGCTGCTCGGCGAGGTGCCGGGGCCGCTGGTGGTCCCGATGACGCTGCTGCGGGAGGACTACCGCGACGAGATCTTCGGGTCACTGGCCTCGAACGGCATCGCCGTGCACCACCTCGTCCTGGACCCTGAAGAAACGATCCTGCGCGAGCGCATCGCCCAGCGCGAGGAGGTCCCGGACGACCCCGAGCGCAGCGAACGGATCCGCCAGTGGTGCCTGGAACACCTACCGCGCTACCGCGCCGCCCGCCGCTGGCTGCGCCGCGACGCCCGGCTCGTCGACACCTCCGGCCTCACCCCGCGCGAGACCGCCGCCCGGCTCGCCCGGCTGGTGGACGACGGCTCGGCCCGCTGCCCCATCGTCCAGAGCCCCGACCCGACCGGGGACACCGTGGCCGCCGCCGTCCTGCTCTTCGACGAGCAGGACCGGGTCCTCCTCGTCGACCCGGTCTACAAGCCGGACTGGGAGTTCCCGGGCGGCGTCGTCGAGCGCGGCGAGGCCCCCACCGACGCCGCGCTGCGGGAGACCGCCGAGGAACTCGGCCTGCGCCTCGACCCGCGGGCGCTGCGCCTGCTCGCCGTCGACTGGGAGCCGCGCACCGGCCCGCGCCGCGGCGGGCTGCGCCTGGTCTACGACGGCGGGCTGCTGGACGCCACCGCCCGGCAGGGGCTGCTGCTCCAGCAGGAGGAGCTGCGCGGCTGGCGGTTCGTCAGCCTGGAGGAGGCCTCCGGGCTGCTGCCCCCGGGCCGGCACCGGCGGCTGGCGGCGGCGCTGGAGGCCCGCCGCTGCGGGGAGCTGCGCTACCTGGAGGCCGGGCGCCGGGCGGGCGTGGGACTGGCCAGGGCCGCCGACGCGGCGTGAGCCCGGACGGCGCGCGGCGGGGCGGGTGTGCGGCGGGGCGGGTGTGCGGCGGGGCGGGGGGTGCGGCGGGGCGGCGCACGGGCTGACGGCGTGCGCCCGGGCGCTGCACGCCCCCTTGCCGCGCCGGGCGCGGAGACGGACGGGGGAGACGGGCGCGCCCGGGCGGCGGCAGGATGAAGGCATGCCGTTCACCCTGAGCCACCCGGCCGCCGTGCTCCCCCTGCTGCGTGCGACGGGGGAGCGCGGCCCGCTGGTCGCGTCGGCCCTGGTCGCCGGCTCGCTGGCGCCCGACCTGCCGTTCTTCGCCGAGTCGCTGCTGCCCGGGGTGTACCGGCACGGCGCGGCGACCCACCGCTGGTGGGCGGTGCCGACGCTGGACGTGGCGCTCGCGGCCGGCCTGGTCGCGGGCTGGCACGGGCTGGTGCGCGGGCCGCTGGTCGCGCTGCTCCCCGGCCGGTGGGCGGGCGCCGCCGAGGCGCTGACGGCCCGCCCGGCCGGCCGGGGGCGGCCGTCGGGCGCGGACCTCGGGTGGTTCGCGCTCTCGGCGGCGGTCGGGGCGGCGAGCCACGTCGGCTGGGACGGCTTCACCCATGCGGGGCGGTTCGGGTCCCGGCTGGTGCCGGCGCTGGAGCGGCCGGTGGCGGGCGGCCCGCCGCTGTACGAGGTGCTCCAGTACGGGACCTCCGCGCCGGCGCTGGCAGCCGTGGCGCGGTACGCGGTGCGGTCGGCCCGGGCGGTGGAGCCGGCGCGCCCGGCCGTCGAGCTGTCGCGGCGGGCCCGGCGGACGGGCGCGGCCGTGCTCGGGACGGCCACCGTGGCGGGGGTGGCGCACCGGCTCGTGCCGCTGCGGCGCGGGCCGCTCGCGGAGCTGTGCTTCGGCGCGGGGGCGGGGCTGGCCGTCGGCGCGGTCGGCTGGGCGCTGCTGGCCCGGGCGGCGCGGCCGCGCCGCCCGGTGCCGGGGCGTCAGACGGTGCGCAGCTCGGCGTAGCGGCGCAGGAACAGCGCCTCGGTGAGGGCCATCCGCTCCAGCTCCAGCGGGTCGACGCTCTCGTTGACGGCGTGGATCTGGGTGGTCGGCTCCTCGACGCCGATCAGGATGATCTCGGCCTGCGGGTAGAGGGTGCGCAGCGTGTTGCAGAGCGGGATCGAGCCGCCCTCGCCGGAGGCCACCATCGGGGTGCCGAAGGCCTCCTGCATCGCCGCGCCCATCGCCTCGTAGGCCGGGCCGGAGGTGTCGGCGCTGAACGCGGCGCCGTTGCCCTGCCGCTCCACGGTGACCCGGGCGCCGAACGGCACCTGCGCCTCCAGGTGGGCGACCAGCGCCTCCTGGGCGGCCGAGGTGTCCATGCCAGGCGGCACCCGCAGGCTGACCGAGGCCTTGGCGGAGGCCTGCACGGAGGAGGTGGCGCCGATCACCGGCGGGGCGTCGATGCCCAGCACGGTGACCGAGGGGCGGGCCCAGAGCCGGTCGGCGACGGTGCCGGTGCCGGTGAGCGCGACGCCGTCCAGCACCTTGGCGTCGGCGCGGAACTGCTCGTCGGGGTACTGCACGCCGCTCCAGCGCTGATCGGTGGCCAGGCCGGCCACCGCGACGTCGCCGTTCTCGTCGTGCAGCGAGGCGAGCGCCTTGACCAGGGCCTGGAGGGCGTCCGGGGCGGCGCCGCCGAAGGCGCCGGAGTGCAGGTTGCCGGCCAGCGTGCGGACCGAGACGTCGACCACGGTCATGCCGCGCAGCGAGGCGGTGACGGTGGGCAGGCCGGGGGCGAAGTTGCCGGTGTCGCCGATCACGATGGCGTCGGCGGCGAGCAGGTCGGGGTGGGCCTCGGCGTAGCGCTCCAGGCCGCCGGTGCCCTGCTCCTCCGAGCCCTCGACGACGACCTTCAGCCCGACCGGGTAGCCGCCGTCCACCTGGCGCAGCGCCCGAAGGGCCGTCAGGTGCATCAGGATGTTGCCCTTGCAGTCGGCGGCGCCGCGCCCGTACCAGCGGCCGTCGCGCTCGGTGAGCTCGAAGGCGGGGCTCTGCCAGGCGTCCTCGTCGAGCGGCGGCTGGACGTCGTAGTGCGAGTAGAGCAGCACGGTGGGGGCGCCGGCCGGGGCGGGCAGCTCGCCGTACACGGACTGGGTGCCGTCGGGGGTGTCCAGCAGCCGGATGTTCGTCAGGCCCTCGGCGGCGAAGGCGTCGGCGACCCAGCGGGCGGCCTTCTCGCACTCCTCCACCGGGAACTGGCGCGGGTCGGCGACCGAGGGGAAGGCGACCAGGTCGGCGAGGTCGGTGCGGGCGCGGTCCATGAGGGACCGGACGGCGTCGGCCAGGGGCTGCTGCGGCATCGGGGGCTCCGGGAGGGCTGGTCCGTCCGAGGGGGTGGTGCGGGCGAACGGCATTGACGGTGGGTGGAACCGATCATAGGACGAGTCGGGCGGCGGTCCCCGGGGGAGCGGCCGCGGGCGCCCCGACCGGGCCGGGCCCGGCCCGCCCGACCGGTGGTTCGGTCGCGCGTTCGGGGCGGTGCGGCCGACGGCGGCGGGGGCGGCCGCATTAGGATTGCTGCCCGTGACTGACTCCGGAAGCCCCGATTCTCGTAGCCCGCTCGACGCCGAGGCCGACGGGCCGGACCGGCCGGACCCGCTGGACGGCGTCTGGGACGTCGTCGTGGTCGGCGCCGGACCGGCCGGCTCCTCCGCCGCGCACGCCGCGGCCGTGCAGGGCCGGCGCGTGCTGCTGCTCGACAAGGCCGAGCACCCCCGGTACAAGACCTGCGGCGGCGGCATTATCGGCCCCTCCCGGGACAGCCTGCCGCCGGACTTCAGGCTGCCGCTGCAGGACCGGGTGCACGCCGTCACCTTCGCCTACCGCGGCCGGTTCACCCGGACCAGGCGCTCCAAGCGGATGCTGTTCGGCCTGGTCAACCGGGACGAGTTCGACCTGCGCCTGGTCCAGGCGGCCAAGCAGGCCGGGGCGGTGCTGGTCACCGGAGTGACCGTCACCGGGGTCGAGCAGCGCGGCGGCGAACACCGGACGGCGCTGGTCACCGCCTCCGACGGGCGCGTCTTCGAGGCGCGCGCGGTGGTCGGCGCGGACGGCAGCGCGAGCCGGATCGGCCGGCACGTCGGCGTCTCCTTCGACCAGATCGACCTCGGGCTGGAGGCGGAGATCCCCGTCCCGGCGGACGTCGCCGCCGACTGGGCGGGCCGCATCCACCTCGACTGGGGCCCGCTGCCCGGCAGTTACGGCTGGGTGTTCCCGAAGACCGAGTCCAGCAGCCTGACCGTCGGGGTGATCTCGGCGCGCGGCGACGGCGAGCGGACCAAGCAGTACCTGGCCGACTACATCCGCCGCCTCGGCCTGTCGGGCTTCCCGCCGAGCGTGGAGTCCGGGCACCTGACCCGCTGCCGCGCCGAGGACTCGCCGCTCTCCCGCGGCCGGGTCCTGGTGGCCGGCGACGCGGCCGGCCTGCTGGAGCCGTGGACCCGCGAGGGCATCTCCTACGCGCTGCGCTCGGGCCGGCTGGCCGGCGAGTGGGCGGTCAAGGTCGCCGAGGCGGGCACGGCGGCGGAGGTCCGGCGCGAGGCGCTGAACTACGCCTTCGCCGTCAAGGCGGGCCTGGGCGTGGAGATGCGGGCCGGCAAGCAGATGCTGGAGGCGTTCGAGCGCCGCCCGTACCTGTTCCACGCGGCGGTCTGCCTGGTCGACCCGGCCTGGCGGGCCTTCGCCCGGACCACCCAGGGCCACCTCACCTTCGCCCAGGTGCTGCGCCAGTACCGCTCGGCCCGCCGCCTCGCGGCCCTCGCCTCCCGCTGATCCGGCGGTGGGGGGGGGGCCGGGGGGGGGGCGGGCCCCCCCCCCCCCCCGGGGGGGGGGCCCCGCCCCCCCGGCGGCCGGGGGGGGGGGGGGGCCCGGGGGGGGCCGGGGCCCCCCCCGACCGGGCGGGTTCAGTTCCCCGGCGGCAGGGACTCCGGCTGCTGGGACCTGCGGATGACGGTCCGCATCTCTTCGGGTGACGCGTCCAGCTGATGTGCCGCGTCGAGTGCGGACCGGAGCCGGCGCAGCTCCGTCCTGCGCTCGTGGTCCTGCCGTTCGGCGGCCGCGAGGCGGCTGCGGAGGTCGGCGATCTCCCTGCGGGCCGCCCGGAGCTCCTCCCGCAGGTGGCCGGCTTCCGGGTCCTCGGAGGAGGGGTACTGGCGGACCGTGATGTTCACGGTTCCGTGGATCACGCCTCCGGGAATGACGGTGACGGCGCCGTTCGCGATGACGTCGTGGTCGCTCCGCGCCTCCTCGTCGTTCGCCGTCTCCTCGGGGCCGTGGGACACCGGCGTGGGGTGGTCGCGGGCTGCCGTCCAGAGCCTCCGGGCCGCTCGGAACCGCCGCTCCCGCAGGCCCGGGTCGTCGGTGGTGGCCTCGATGACGCCCAGGACGAAGTGCCAGTCGTTCTCCAGGTTGTCCCCGCCCAGCCTGCGGGCGATGGTCGAGGAACTGTACTGGACGTCGGACTTCTCCATCTCGGCCTGCAGTTGCCGGATGCTCAGTCCGCGTTCGTTGACCATCGTGCGGAGGAGGTGGACGAGTTCGTTGGTCTCGACCGAGGAGCCTTGCGCGGGTGTGTTCCACTGCCGGCCGGGACGACGTGTCTCCTCTACCATGGTGTTGCCTTCCGTCTTCTGGAACGTACCGGGTTGTCCCGCAACAGGTCGGGCTGTCGCGTGGGACACCCGTTTTCGTGGCGCCCGTCAGGCCGTGCGCGTATGGTAAGGATCTGAGCACCACGAACCCGCCCCGAGGGTCCAATCTGCAGGGCGGGCCGTGTTCACCTCACCGCTCGAGGGGGTCGCCGCCGCCGGAACCGGTGTCGATCCCCTTGAAGCGTGCATAGAGCTTCACGAGTTCGACCGCGATCCTGAGGGTGGTTCTGCCTCCCGGGGAGCCCAGCCACGTTCCCGTGGTCGAGCCGGCCTCGTAGAGGCGTCGTCCTATCGAACGGGTCCTGCCACGCCAGCCGCCCAGCGGCAACGAGCGCTTCTCCACATCCCCTCCTCGGGTCGGACCTCCGTGCGGAGGTCGTGCACCGGTCCCCTGACCGGTCCTGGGTCAGGGTGAAGGGGTCCTGCGGAACCAGCGTACCGCGTCCTGTCCTATGTGTCTCGTGCCTGTCCCAGGACATGACGGGACATCAAGATCGTTGCACAGTGCGGGAGTATGCGAGAAGGGGCCGGTCCGTCGGACCGGCCCCTTCTGCTCTGCCGTGGTGCTACTTGAGGCCGCCGTCGAGCGCGTTGATCAGGGTGCCGCCCGGTGTGTCACCGGTCATGTCCCAGATCATCGCGCCGAGCAGGCCCTTCGACTTCAGCCAGGCGGTCTTCTTGCCGATCGACCAGGCGTCGTCGAAGGTCCACCACTGCCCGCCCGCTCCGGTGTAGCCGTAGGTCGCCACCGACTGCTCGTCGTGGTGGACGGAGAGGTTGGGGAAGGTGGTGATCAGGTTGTTGTACCCGCGGGTGCCGGCCTCCTCGGCGAACTGGCCGGGGGCGGCGCCGGTCGCGCTCTGCCACTCGCCCTTGGCCCCGCCGTCCGCGACGCCCTGCCAGCCGCGGCCGTAGAAGGCCAGGCCGATGGTGAGCTTGCGCGGGTTGACCCCGGCGTCGAGGTAGGGCTTGACGGCCCCTTCGACGCTGAAGTGCGTGGTGTACGGGTCCTGGGTGTCCACGTACAGGTTGCCCTGGTGGCCGGTGCGGTTGGGCTCCCACGAGTTGTCGCTGCCGGCGCCGTGGAAGTCGTAGCCCTGGATGTTGGCGATGTCCAGGTAGTTGAAGATCTTGGAGAGGTCCCAGCCCTGGTTGATCTTGACCGGGTCGGCCGGGGTGAAGGCGGTCAGCAGCTTGTGCGAGCCGCCGAGCGCGTCCAGCTGCTTGCGGAACTCGGCGAGCAGCGCGGTCAGGTTGTCCTTGTCGTTGGGGCTGTAGTGGTTGCCGGCGTGGCCGTCGGGCGAGCCGGGCCACTCCCAGTCGATGTCGATGCCGTCGAAGATGCCGGCCGCGACGCCGTCGCCGCCCGCGCCGTTGTAGGCCGGCAGGTTGCCCTTGAGGAAGATGTCGATGCAGGACTTGACGAACTTCTGCCGGGAGGCGTCGGTGGCCGCCGCGTCGGAGAAGTACTTGGAGAAGGTCCAGCCGCCGAGCGAGGCGACGATCTTCAGGTGCGGGTACTTGGCCTTGAGCTTCTTCAGCTGGTTGAAGTTGCCGCGCAGCTTGCCCCAGCCGTCGTCGGCCACGCCGTCGACCGACTGGGCGGCGCTCATCGGGCGGGCGTAGTCGGCGTCGGCGTCACCCGCGCCGGTGCCCTGGTCGGGGTCCTGCGGGTTGGACGTGGTGCCCTTGGTGACGCCCGTCATGCAGGTGAGGTTGACCGGGTCGATGTTCTCGAACGCGTAGTTGATGACGTCGAGCTTGGCCGCGCTGCCCGAGGTGTCGAGGTTCTTCACGAAGTACTGGCGTCCGTAGATGCCCCACTGGGTGAAGTAGCCGACCCGGGCGTACTTGCCGGTGCCGACCAGGTCGGAGGTGGTGACCTTCAGCGCGGCGGAGGCGGGCGAGGCGTTGTCGGCGCCGTCGCGGGCCTTGACCGTGAAGGTGTACGAGGTGGACGGGGAGAGGCTGGAGACGGCGGCGGTCAGCGTGGAGCCGGTCACCGTCCTGACCAGCGTGCCGTCCTGGTAGACGTCGTACGCGGCGACCTTCAGGTTGTCGGTGGCGGCGTTCCAGGCGAGCGTCACGTCGCTCGAACCCACCGCGGTGGTGCGCAGGTTGGTGGGCGCGGTGGGCGGCGTCGGGTCGGTGGCCGGGTCGAAGGTGGAGGCGGTGACCGGCGCGCTCGCCGGGCCGAGGTTGCCGCGGCTGTCCTTGGCCCGGACGGTCAGGGTGTAGCTGGTCGCCGGGGTGAGGCCGGTGACCACCGTGTCGGTGGTGGTGCTGGTGCCGACCACGGCGGTGCCGTTGAGCACCTCGTAGGACGCCACCGGGAAGTCGCCGCCGGTGGCCGCCGGCCAGCGCAGCGCCAGGGTGTGGGCGGTCGTGTCGGTCACCGTCGGGGTGCCCGGGGCGGACGGCAGGACGTCCGAACTGCCGTCGCACTTGTCGCCGTTGATCCGGCAGCCGGTCGGCGTGCCGATCGGCCCGTTGGCGACGAACCAGAAGCTGTACGGCTCGGTGGTCCGGCCCGCCGGGACGTTGGCGTTGTAGAACGCGGCGACGGCCGTGACGTGGCGGCCGTTGACCGTCGCGGTGCCGTTGTAGCTGTTCTGGATGGTCACACCGGCCGGGAGGTCGAACTCCAGGGTCCAGCCGTTGACGGCGGTGGTGTTGTCGTTCTTGACGATGTAGGTGCCCTTCCACCAGGAACCGCTGTTCTCGCTGGTGAAGGCGGCGGTGAGCTTTCCGGCCGCGGCGCCGGCGGGGGTGGCCAGGGCGGTGACCGCGGCGAGTGGGAGGAGCAGGACGGAGAAGAGCGCGAGCAGCCGGTGGCGCAGCAGCCTGTGGCGCGTTCGGCGCGCGCGGGTTCGAACGGACATGGTTCTCCCTGTGACTGTGGGGGTTGGACAGGGTGGCGCAGAACCGTACGAGTGGTGCCGGGAGCGTTCGAAGTGCCCGCGCCGTGGGGAGACGGGGGCATGGGCACTGTAGGAGGTACAGACCAATGCGTCAACAGGTCTGTACCACTGGTCAGTTGACGGGAAGTCGGCGGCCGACTTCACCGGCCGTGGTGCGGACCGCCGGCGAGTTCGTCGCCCAGCGGGCTGCGGCGGTACAGCACCGAACGGCCGTGCCGCGCCCGGGTCACCAGGCCGGTCTCGTGCAGCACCGCCAGGTGCTGGCTGACCGCGCCCGGGGTGACGTCCAGCCGGTAGGCGAGGTCGGTGGTCGAGGCCGGCTCGGCCAGCAGCGTCAGCAGCCGGGCCTTGGGCGTGCCGAGCAGCCGCTCCAGCGCGCGCGGGGTCGACGGCGGACGCGGCCCGGCCATCCCCGCCTGCCCGCGAGCCGGGTAACTGATCTGCGGGGCGCGGTCGTTGCTGATCATCGTGATCGCGCCGCGGGCGAAGAAGGTCGGCACCAGGACCAGCCCCCGCCCGTCCACCGTGATCTCGCCGTCCCACTCCGTCCAGCGGCGGTCGATCGACAGCACGCCGTCCGACCAGCGCAGCCGGTGGTCGAGGTCGGCGAACAGCGCCGCCGCGCCCTGCTGGGCCAGCACCCGCGACCGGTAGACCAGGTCCGCCTCCAGCACCGCCCGCGCCCGCGGCCACCACGCGGGCGCCAGGCAGCACTCCCAGTACTCCTCCAGCGCGTCGGCGATCCGCGCCAGCAGCCGGGCCGGATCGGCCAGCCCCGCCTCCAGCACCGCGGGCAGCGGCTGGCGGTGCGGCAGGAACGCCTGCTCCAGCTCCGGGCGCACCTGCTCCGGCGGCAGCGCCCGGACGGCGGCCAGCTCGGCGCGGAAGTCCGGCCACGGGACGGCCGGGCGGGGCGTCAGGAAGTCCGGGATCCAGCCCCTGGGGGTGACCAGGGAGAGCAGCAGCGAGGAGTCCAACTCCTCGAAGGAGGGCCGCAGGCGCGCGAAGGCGGCGGACTGCAGGGAGTAGACGCCCGGGTGGGTCCACATCCGCAGGCTGAGCGCGGCCTCCTGGATCGGCGAGCAGGCGAACCAGGTGGTGGCGAGGTCGGCCAGGTCGAGCTTGAACCTGTGCACGCCCGCTCCCCCCGAGATTTTAGGTAGAGCCTAAATCAGTACTGCCGGGCGGCGGTGCCGGGGTGGGATCGTGGGCATGACCACCTCACCGGCGGCGAACACCGCACCGAGCCCCGTGCCGCCCGCGTCCGGGGCCTCCCGGCTGCTGCACCCCGACCCGACGGTGCGCCGGCTCGCCCGGATCACCCTGCTCAACACCGTCGGCAGCGGCCTCTCGCTCTCCGTCGGGGTGCTCTTCTTCACCCGCCACCTCGGCCTGAGCGCGGCGCAGCTCGGCTTCGCGCTCACCGCCGCCGGGCTCTGCGGCGTCGTCGCGAGCGTCCCCGCCGGACGGGCCGCCGACCGCTGGGGGACCAGGCCGATCCTGGTGGCACTGGTCGCGCTCACCGGCCTCGGCACCGCCGGCTACACGGCGGTCGACAGCTATCCCGTGTTCGTGGCGCTCGCCTGCGTGGTCGCCGCCGCCGACCGGGGCGCGGCCGCCGTGCGCAACGCCCTCTACGCCGAGGTGCTGCCCGCCGACAAGCGGGTGGCCGGCCGGGCCTACCTGCGGGTGGTGACCAACGTCGGGCTCTGCCTCGGCACGGGCGTCGGCGCGATCGCGCTCCAGGTCGACACGCGGCCCGGCTACCTGGCGGCGATCCTGGCGGACGCGGCCTCGTACCTGGTGGTCGCGGTGATGTTCCTCCGGCTGCCGGTGCCGGGGGAGGGCGCTGCCGCGACCCGGAAGGCGAGGGACGCCGGTCAGGCGCGCGGGGCGGGTGAGGCGCGCGGGGCGGGGGCCGCCGGCGGGCCGGAGCGGCGCCCGGGCCGCGAGCGCAACCCCGCGCTGCGCGACGGGCCGTTCCTGCTGGTGACCGTGCTCAGCTCGGTGCTCGCCCTCCAGTTCGCGGTGCTGGAGGTCGGCATACCGCTGTGGATCGTCCAGCAGACCGACGCACCCCGGATCACCGTGGCCGCCACCCTGGTCGTCAACACCGTGCTGGTCATCGCCTTCCAGGTCCGCGCCACCCGCGGCACCGAGCACCCGGCCGCCGCCGCACGGGCCTGCGGCCGGGCCGGCCTGATCCTGGCCGCCTCCTGCCTGGTGATCGCCCTCGCCCACGGCGCCCGCACCGAACTCGCCGCCGTGGTGGTGCTCGCCGGCGTCGCGCTCCAGGCGGTCGGCGAGGTGCTGGGCCAGGCCGGCACCTGGGCACTCAGCTACGACCTGGCCGGCGAACAGGCCCACGGCGCCTACCAGGGCGTCTTCAATGCGGGCAGCGCCGCCGCCCTGATGATCGGACCGGCCGTCGTGTCGACCGCCGTCATCGGCCACGGCCTGATCGGCTGGGCCGCCCTCGGCGCACTGTTCGCCGCCGCCGGCCTCGCGATGGGCCCCGCCGTCCGCTGGGCGGCGCGGCGGGGAGCGACGGCACAGGCCTGAACGGACTACTCCGGAACCACCGCGAAGGCCTCGACCTCCATCAGCACCTCCGGCAGGAACAGCGCCGCGACCTGCACCGCCGAGGAGGCCGGCAACGGCAGGTCGCCGAGCGCCTCGTTCCTGGCCTCGCGGACGGCGGGCAGGTCCCCGATGTCGGTGACGAAGTACGTCAGCTTGACGACGTGCGAGAAGTCCGCCCCCGCCGCCGCCAGACAACGCCGCAGATTCTCGAACACCTGCCGCGCCTGCGCCTTCGGGTCCCCCACCCCGACCAGCCGCTGCTCCTCGTCGAACGCCACCTGCCCCGACACCGCCACCAGCCGCCCGCTCCCCGTGACGACCTGCGTGTACCCCGTCCCCGGAGCGACCCCGGGCGGCTCGGCGATGTGGGTGAGGGGGGCGGCGTTGCGCTGCGATTCCATGGTCATACGACCATCGTGGCCGACCGCCGGTCACCGCACCACGCCTTTACCGTCAGTGGGCGGTGGCACACTCGTGGTCACGGGAAACCAGGGCGGGAGGAGAACGCTTCGTGAGCACGCGCCGCGCCGAGATCGTCGATGGAGTCCTCACGCCGAGGTCGCCCTCGTGGGCGCACGAGAGCGCCGCCGAGGTCATCCGCCGGCAGCTGACTCCCCGGCTGGAGGAGTTGGCGCTGGTGTCCGGCTCCGGCAACCTCGACCTGCCGGGGTCGGAGAACCGGTACGTCCCCGACCTCGCCGTCGTGCCGGCCGACCCGGCGGCGAAAACGGAAGGCGCGCTGATCCCGGACCAGACGCTGCTCGTGATGGAGGTCAGCTCACCGTCGAACGCGGAGACCGACCGGCCGGTCAAGCGGCGCCGCTACGGCCAGTACGGGGCGCCGCTCTACCTCCTGGTCGACCGCCAGGCCCGCACCTGCACGCTGTTCAGCGAGCCCGGGCGGCTCGGGTACGCCGTCGAGGACGGGCCGCACCCCTTCGGGACGGCGGTCAGGCTGCCGGAGCCGTTCGGCCTCGACCTCGACACCTCGCGGCTCTGACCCACCCCGGCCGCTCGTCCGAGGGGGCTGGTCGGCGGGAGGGCGGGCATGTCAGAGTCGACCGGGCGCCCGCGGCTCACGGGTGGCGGCCGTCCGTTCCGACCCACCCTCAGCCGGAAAGCAGGACCGCACCGATGACCAGCGAAGCGCCCCTCGTCCGCGTCGCCACCGAGGACGCCGTCACCACCCTGACGCTCGACTCGCCGCACAACCGCAACGCGCTCTCCACCCGGCTGATGGCCGAACTGACCGCCGGCCTCGCCGCGGCGGCGGCCGACCCGCAGGTGCGCGCGGTGGTACTGACCCACGCGGGCAAGGTGTTCTGCGCCGGGGCGGACCTCTCGGAGGCCACCGGCGCCGACCCCACCGTCGGACCGCGCGGACTCGTCGACCTCCAACGGGCGATCGTCGACTGCGCCAAGCCCGTGATCGCCGTGATCGACGGCCACGTCCGCGCCGGCGGGCTCGGCCTCGTCGGCGCGGCCGACCTCGCGCTCGCCGGGCCGGCCGCCACCTTCGCGTTCACCGAGGTCCGGCTCGGGCTCGCCCCCGCCGTCATCTCGCTGCCGCTGCGCCCCAAGCTCGACCCGCGCGCCGCCTCCCGCTACTACCTCACCGGCGAGGTCTTCGACGCCGCCGAGGCCGCCCGGATCGGCCTGGTCACTCAGGCCGTCGACGCGCCGGAGGCGGCCGAGGTCGCGCTCAAGGGCCTGCTGGACGCCCTGCGGCTGGGTTCGCCGCAGGGCCTCGCGCAGTCCAAGCGGCTCGCCAACGCCGAGGTGGTGCGCTCCTTCGAGCGGGACGCCGACGAGCTGGTCGAGCTGTCGGCGCGGCTGTTCGGCTCGGAGGAGGCGCAGGAGGGCATGCGCGCGTTCCTGGAGAAGCGACCGGCGCGCTGGGTGCGCTGACGCGCCGGTCGCGGGGGGCGCTCAGCCGATGGCCGCGGTCGCGCGCCACAGGTCGAGCAGCGAGGCGTCCCCGACGGCGGCCACCCGTCCGGTGCCGCCCGGCAGGCGGTTCCACAGCAGCAGGTAGAGGTCGCGGGCCGGGCCGGTGAGCGTCAGGTCGGCCGGGCCCTCGGCGCGTTCGACGACGAGCGGCTCCGGTCCGATGGTCAGCAGCCAGCGGCCGGGGCCGTCGCTCGCGCTGACCTGCACCGTCCTGGTCCGCTCGCTGCGGACCCTGGAGCGGCCGAGGGACAGGAAGCCGGCCAGCAGCTCGTCTATGCCGTCCTGGGCGAACTCCGGATCGGTGTGCGGCCCCTCGACGCCGGCCGCCGCGTCGGCGTCGGCGCGGTGCACGGCCGTCTCGTGCGCCTGGCGGCGGGTCCAGAACCCGAGCGGGCTCGGCGCGGGGATGAAGGTCCAGCAGTCCAGGTCGGCCGGGGCGGCGGCGAGTGTGTCGACCAGGGCGGCGTGACCGGTGCGGAACCACGCGACCAGCTCGGCGTCCTCCGGCTGCTCGCCCCAGACGGCCTGGTGGCGTTCGGCGTCCAGCGGGGCCGGCAGCCGGTCCCGGACGATGGCGGTCGCCCAGCGGTGCACCCGGCCGGTGTGCAGCACGAGGTCGCGCAGCCGCCACTCCGGGCAGGTCGGGACGGGGGCGGCGGGGTCGGTGCGGGCGGCGGCGTCCGCGAGCAGGGTGCCCTCGCGGCGCAGCGCGTCGAGGTGCGCGGTGATCTCCATGATCGCGATTTTGGCAGAAGTAGCGGTTTCCGGACGCCGATTCGGCCAGGGTGACGGGTGGAGAGCTCCGAGCGTGTGACCTTGGCCGCCTCTGCGCCGGCCCGGACCTACGGGCCGGTAACGTGAGCGCATGTCGATCACGCGTTCCCTGGTCAGCGCCGCCCGGACGGGCGGCCGGCGAGCCGCGGGCAGGCTCGTCCACCGGGGCTGGCAGTGGGTGCAGCGGACCGGCGCGGTCTCCAGCGAGAACCCCGGCCCGTACCGGTTCCGCGAGCTGGGGGCGGGAACGAAGCTGACCTTCCCGCTCGGCGCGGTCTTCAACGAGCAGTGGATCACCATCGGCCCGTTCTCGATCATCGGCGAGCGGGTGACCATCAGCGCGGGCTTCCTGCCCGGACTCGACCTCGGCCCCGAGCCCGTCGTGCGGATCGGCGGCGGCTGCGTGATCGGCCGCGACAGCCACATCGTCGGCCACCAGTCGATCGTGCTCGGCGACGACGTGTGGACCGGCCCCGGCGTCTACATATCCGACCAGGCCCACGAGTACCGGGCCACCGACCTGCCGATCGGCAAGCAGTGGCCGCGCAACGAGCCGGTGGAGATCGGCTCCGGCAGTTGGATCGGCACCGGCGCGGTGATCCTGCCCGGCGCCCGGCTGGGCCGCAACGTGGTCGTCGCGGCCGGCTCGGTGGTGCGGGGCGAGGTCCCGGACCACACGGTGGTCGCGGGCGCCCCGGCGAAGGCGGTCCGCCGCTGGACGCCCGAGGAGGGCTGGCAGCCGCCGTTCCGCACCGAGGCACCGCGCCCGCTGCCGGGCGACGTGACCGCTGCGCAGCTGCGGGCGCTGGCGGGCTGGGACCTGCGGCTGCCGGGCGAGCCGGAGGCCTGAGGCGCGAGGCGGCGGCTCGCCGGGGCGGCCGGGGCGCGAGGGGCCGGGCTGCGCAGTTGCGGGCGCTGGCCGGGTGGGATTCGCGGTCGGCGGGCGAGCCGGGGTGAGGTGAAGGGCCCGCCGTTGCCGTCGGCGTGGGAAGTCGG
>NZ_JBHVER010000170.1:0-18013 GCF_042802195.1 Kitasatospora sp. NPDC057500
CCCCCGGGCCCGGCGGGCGCGGCACGCCGGTGGCGGCAGGCGCTCGCGGAGGCGGCCCGGTCGGCGGCCTGCGCCTTCAGCGCCCGCTCCACGCCGGCCCGCGCCTCGACGACCTGCCGCCGCAGCGCCGGCGCCGGGTCGGCCGAGGCCAGCCACGCGTCGGTGGCGTCCAGGGTGGCCTGCTCGACCAGCAGCGACGGGTACAGCCCGACGATGATCTGCTGCGAGATCTCGTGGCTGCGGGTCTCCCAGACGCCCTTCACCGCGGCGAAGTACTTCTCCGCGTAGGGCGCGACCAGCGCGCGCTGGTCGGCCTGCTGGAAGCCGCCGATCACGGCCGCCTGCACGTAGTTGGTCAGCTCGTCCGACTCCACCACGGACGCCCAGGCCGCCGCCTTGGCCTCGATGGTCGGACGGGCCGCCCGGCAGCTGGCCGCGTGCTCCTGGCCGGCCGCGGTGTTGTCGCGGGCCAGCTCGGCCTCGATCCGGGCCTCGTCGGCCAGGCCGGTCGCGGCGAGCCGCCCCAGCAGGGTCCAGCGCAGCTCGGTGTCCACGGCCAGGCCGGGGATCTCCGCGCTGCCGTCCAGCAGCGCGGCGAGCAGGCCGAGCTGACCGTCGGTCCGGGCGACGCCGGCCAGGGCCCGGGCCCAGGCCAGCTGGTGGTCGCTGCCCGGCTGGGCCGCGCGCAGCGCCTGCTCGGCGGCCTCGGCCCAGCGGGCCAGGCCCTGCTCGCGCCAGGCCGGGTCGGCGTAGGCGTCCAGCGCCAGCTTGACCTGGCGGTGCACCGACTGGACCACGCCGATGTCGCTCTCGCGCGGCAGGCCGGAGAGGGCGAGCGTCAGGTAGTCGCGGGCGGCCAGCTCGCCGTCGCGGGTCATGTCCCACGCGGAGGCCCAGCACAGCGCGCGCGGCAGCGCGTCGGTGAAGCCGCCGAGGTTCTCGGTGACCACGGCCAGCGAGTCCTCGTCCAGCCGGACCTTGGCGTAGGACAGGTCGTCGTCGTTCAGCAGGATCACGGCCGGGCGGTGCCGGCCGACCAGCTGCGGCACCTCGGTGCGCGGGCCGTCGACGTCCAGCTCGATCCGGTCGGTGCGCACCAGCGAGCCGTCCACCAGCTCGTACAGGCCGACGGCGATCCGGTGCGGGCGCAGCACGGCCTCGCCCTTGGCGCCGGCCGGCAGCGCCGGGGCCTCCTGCAGCACGGCGAAGGACTCGATCTCGCCGTCGGTGTTCAGGGTCAGCGCGGGGCGCAGCACATTGATGCCGGCGGTCTCCAGCCAGGCGGCGGACCAGGCCTTGAGGTCGCGTCCGCTGGCCTCCTCCAGCGCGCCGAGCAGGTCGCCGAGCCGGGTGTTGCCCCAGGCGTGCCGCTTGAAGTAGGCGCGCACGCCCTCGAAGAAGGCGTCCTGGCCGACGTAGGCCACCAGCTGCTTGAGCACCGAGGCGCCCTTGGCGTAGGTGATGCCGTCGAAGTTGACCTGGACGTCCTCCAGGTCGTTGATGTCGGCCATGATCGGGTGGGTGGACGGCAGCTGGTCCTGCCGGTACGCCCAGGTCTTCATCTGGTTGGCGAAGGTGGTCCAGGAGTTGGGCCACCGGGAGTCGGGCGCCTCGGCCTGGCAGACCGCCTCGGCGTAGGTCGCGAACGACTCGTTCAGCCAGAGGTCGTTCCACCACTCCATGGTGACGAGGTTGCCGAACCACATGTGGGCGAGCTCGTGCAGGATCGTCGCGGCGCGGGCCTCGTACGCGGCGTCGGTCACCTTGGACCGGAACACGTACTGGTCGCGCAGGGTGACGGCGCCCGCGTTCTCCATCGCGCCGGCGTTGAACTCCGGCACGAACAGCTGGTCGTACTTGGGGAACGGGTAGGGGAAGTCGAACTTCTCCTGGAAGTAGTCGAAGCCCTGCTTGGTGACCTCGAAGATCGCCTCGGCGTCCAGGAACCCGCTCAGCGAGGGCCGGCAGTAGATGCCCAGCGGCACCTTCTGGTCGCCGTTCTCGTAGCTGTCGAAGACCCCGACGTAGGGGCCGGCGATGAGCGCGGTGATGTAGGTGGAGATCCGGCCGGTCGGGGCGAAGCGCCAGACCCGGGTGTCCCCCTCGCCCTCCGGCTCGGGGGTGGGCGAGTTGGAGACCACGCTCCAGCCGGCCGGCGCGGTCACGGTGAAGGTGAACGAGGCCTTCAGGTCGGGCTGCTCGAAGTTGGCGAAGACCCGGCGGGCGTCCGGCACCTCGAACTGGGTGAAGAGGTAGGTCTCGCCGTCGACCGGGTCGACGAACCGGTGCAGGCCCTCGCCGGTGTTGGTGTAGGCGCAGTCGGCGACGACGCGCAGCTCGTTCTCGGCGGCGAGGTTCGGCAGCGCGATCCGGCTGTCGGCGAAGCCGGCGTTGTCGAGCCGCTCGCCGTTGAGGACGATCTCCTCGACGCTCGGGGCGACCAGGTCGATGAAGGTGGACGCGCCCGGGGTGGTGGCGGTGAACCGGACCACGGTGGTGGACCGGAACGTGCCCCCCTCTCGGGCCGAGCCCAGGTCGAGCTCGATGTCGTACGCGTCCACGTGCAGGAGGTCGGCCCGGGTGCGGGCCTCCTCGCGGGTCAGGTTGGTGCCGGGCACTCGCTGGACTCCTTCGTCAGGCTGATGCCTGGCATCCTGCCATGCCCGCCCGCCGGGGCCGCCGGAACGGGCCCGGATACGAAGCGGGCGGGGCGGCGCGGCCCACCGGACCGTGCCGCCCCGCCCGGTGACGTCGTTACTTCTTGACGTACTTGAAGACGGGGGCGTCGAAGCTGCCGCGGGAGAACCCGTACAGCGCCGCCCCCTCCGAGTTCAGGACGAACTCGTTGGTGCTCATGCCGATGTTGAAGGCCGAGTCCTTGCCGACGGTGAGGTTGCCGAGCTCGCTCACCGCGCCGTCGGCGGGGGCGAGCGTCACCAGCTTGGCGTCCTTGCCGTAGCCCATGTCCAGGATGGCCCGGACCTTGCCCTCCTTGTCGGTGCCGGAGACCAGCCGCAGGCCGTCCTTGGCCTGGCCGTCGGTCGACCAGAGCCGCTTGCCGGTGTTCAGGTCGTAGGCGTTGACGGCCGGCTTGCTCGGGTTGGTCTGCACGTAGAGGGTGGTGCCGCTGACCACGCTCTGGGTGAAGGCGTCGGCCAGGCCGCTGAGCCGCAGGCTGTCGTAGCCGGGCTCCTTGACGGGCATCTGGTTGCCCGGCTTGTTGGTCTTGTCGAACGGCAGCACGTAGTCGCCGTTGGCGCCGCTGGACATCGACAGCACCAGCGGCTGGTCGGAGAGGACCTTGTCGACCCGCTCGATGCTGCCGGTCAGGGTGATCGGCGCGGGCGAGGCGACCTTGCCGGTGTCCGTCTCGACGATCACCAGCTGCGACTTGACGGTGGTGTTGAGGCCGTAGCAGCGGTCGGTGACCACGATCTGCGGGCCGGCGGCGGTGCCGTAGACGCTGCAGTCCTTCTCGCGCGGCTGGAACGCCCAGGCCACCGAGCCGTCGGCGACGTTCACCGCGGCGGCCGTGTTGGCGCCGATGCCGATGACCTTGTCGGTGATGCTCAGGGTGGGGGAGGACATCCGGCTCTGCCCGACCTTGACGTTCCACGACAGCTTGCCCGTGGTGAGGTCGACGGCGGCGATGGTGGAGCAGTCGCTGTCACCGGTGTTCAGCGAGACCGCGGCGATGTGCTTGGAGTTGGCGCTGTAGGAGGCGGTGCAGAACTCCTTGGCACCGGCCGGCACCGGGATGCTCCAGGCCTCCTTGCCGTCCGAGGTGTTGACGGCGCGGATGCCGGTGGTGTCGGCGCGCACGGCGACCTTCTCGGCGCCCCAGACGGCGAGCAGCCGGGTGGAGCCGCCGGCCGAGCTGGCCGGCTTGTCGGCCGCCCAGGCCAGGTTGTAGGCGCCGGCCTTGCCGCCGCCACCGCCGCCGGTGCTGCCGGTGCTGCCGGCCGACGGCGAGGCGCTGGCGGTGACGTCCGGCGAGGTCCCGCCGCCGCCGGTGGCCTGGCCGGTGGTGCCGCCCGAGGCGACCGGCGGGTCGTCCTTCTTTTTGTTGTCGTCGGTGAACAGCACGACCAGCCCGGCGACGATGGCGACCGCCAGCACACCGCCGATGATGCCGCCCCAGACCATCACGGGGTTGCGCTGCTTGGGCGGGGTGGGCACCGGGGCGCCCGGGTAGCCGTAGCCGCCCTGCTGCGGGTAGCCGTACCCGGGTGCGCCGCCGTACGGGGGCTGGCCCGCGGGCGGGGCGCCGAACTGCGGCTGGCCGGGAGCCGGGTCGTACGGGCCGACCGGCGCGCCCGGCGCCTGCGCGGGGAAGGCGGGGGCGGTGGGCGCGTAGGCGTAC
Source organism: Kitasatospora sp. NPDC057500 (assembly GCF_042802195.1). Classification (NCBI taxonomy): domain Bacteria; kingdom Bacillati; phylum Actinomycetota; class Actinomycetes; order Kitasatosporales; family Streptomycetaceae; genus Kitasatospora; species Kitasatospora sp. NPDC057500. The sequence goes on from NZ_JBHVER010000170.1 coordinate 4,364, forward strand.
CCGCCCGCGGCCCCGGCCGGCGGCGCGGCGGGCGGCGCGGCCGGGGCCGGCGGCGGCGCCTGGCCGGGGACCGCCGCCCCGTCGAGCTGTGTCTGCTGGTTCGCCACGGCCGCCGGGTCGACGCCGCCCGGCGTCCGTCCGAGCGGAACGCCCCGGTTGTCCGGGCCGCCGCCGGGAGCTTCGCCAGCTCCCGGGTTAGGGTGATCCCCTGCCATCTGATGCCCCGTCATGTCTGGAAGCGTCCCGCGGTCGGTGCACATCCGTGACCGGCGGGACGGGTGAGATTGGGCACCATCGTACGGGGGGTCGGTTTTCGGACGGACGCCGGAACCCGGGGCCCCGTCCGCTCCGGCGCCGACCTGGGCCGATGTCAACCCGCCGCCGGCCCGCCGGACCTGGGCCGGTCCCTGCCGGGCCCGCGCCGCGCCCGGGGTCCCGCTCACCGTCCCTTCGCCTTACCTCCCCCGTGCCTTCACCATCTTCCAGGGCCTAGGCTTCAGGACTCGAAGGGGCGCCCGGCGGAGGGGGCCCTCGCCCTTGGGAGGGTGGATCATGCCGACGGACACTCCGGGCTCGCAGTCCTCGCTGCACCGGGCCAACCTGGAGCGGGTGCTGCGCGCGGTGCGGACGGCCGGCTCGCTGACCCAGGCCGAGATCGCCCGCGGGACCGGCCTCTCGGCGGCCACCGTGTCCAACATCGTCCGGGAGCTGAAGGAGAGCGGCACCGTCGTGGTGGCCGACACCTCCGCCGGCGGCCGGCGCGCCCGCAGCGTCTCGCTCAGCGGGGACGCGGGCATCGTGGTGGGGATCGATTTCGGCCACACCCATCTGAGGGTCGCCGTCGGCAACCTCGCCCACCGGGTGCTCGCCGAGGAGAGCGCCCCGATGGACGTCGACGTCTCCGCCGCGCAGGGCTTCGACCGGGCCGAGGCCATGGTCGAGCGGCTGCTCACCGAGGCCGGATTCCGCCCGGACAAGGTGATCGGCGTGGGCCTGGGCGTCCCCGGCCCGATCGACGTGGAGACCGGTGCGCTGGGCTCCACCGCGATCCTGCCCGGCTGGGCCGGCATCGCCCCCGGCCGTGAGCTGGCCGAGCGGCTCGGCCTGCCGGTGCACGTCGACAACGACGCCAACCTCGGCGCGCTCGGCGAGCTGGTCTGGGGCGCGGGCCGGGGCCTGGGCGACCTCGCCTACATCAAGGTGGCCAGCGGCGTCGGCGCCGGCCTGGTGGTCAACGGGCGGATCTACCGGGGGCCGGGCGGCACCGCGGGAGAGATCGGCCACATCACCCTGGACGAGGCCGGCCCGGTCTGCCGCTGCGGCAACCGGGGCTGCCTGGAGACCTTCGTCGGCTCCCGCTACCTGCTGAACCTGCTCACCCCCACCCTCGGCACCGGGCTCACCCTGCCCCGGGTGGTGGAGCTGGCCCACGAGGGCGACCTCGGCTGCCGCCGGGTGATCGCCGACGCCGGCCGGCAGATCGGCACCGGTGTGGCCACCCTGTGCAACCTGCTCAACCCGCGCCGGGTGATCCTCGGCGGCGACCTCGCCGAGGCCGGTGAGCTGGTGCTCGGGCCGATCCGCGACTCGGTGGCCCGCTACGCGATCCCCAGCGCCGCCCGCCAGCTGTCGGTGGTCCCGGGTACCCTGGGCGGCCGCGCCGAGGTGCTGGGCGCGCTCGCGCTGGTGATGAGCGAGGCGGGCGACTCCGGCGCGCTCGCGGTCGCCCGGTCCTGAGCGCCGCCCGGCCCGAGCGCGCCGCCGCCCGCCCGCGCCGGGGGCGCACCGACACGCCGGTTTCCCCCCTTCACTCGAAAGAGTGACCGTCGAGGTGGCTGGCGCGTACCGGCCGTCGGTACCGGACGCCCCGCCCGGTGTTCGGTAGCCGGACATTAGACTCGACCGGTCGACACCGGGCGGCGACGCCCGTCGGGCCCCCGCGGTCCGCGAACACTGAACGAGGAGGAACGGGTGGCCCTGCTGACCCGCATTCGGGGACCGCGCGATCTCGACCGGCTCACGCCCGGACAGCTTTCCGCCCTGGCCCAGGAGATCCGGACCTTCCTGGTGACCGAGGTCTCCAAGACGGGCGGCCACCTCGGCCCGAACCTCGGCGTGGTGGAGCTCACCATCGCGCTGCACCGGGTCTTCGACTCCCCGCGCGACCGCGTCCTGTTCGACACCGGCCACCAGAGCTACGTCCACAAGCTGCTCACCGGCCGCCAGGACTTCTCCCGGCTGCGCGCCAAGGACGGCCTGTCCGGCTACCCGTCCCGCGCCGAGTCCGAGCACGACGTGATCGAGAACTCGCACGCCTCCACCGTCCTCTCCTACGCCGACGGCCTGGCCAAGGCCAACCAGCTGCTGGGGAAGAACGACCCGGTGGTCGCGGTGATCGGCGACGGCGCGCTGACCGGCGGCATGGCCTGGGAGGCGCTGAACAACATCGCCGACGCCACGGACCGCCCGGTCGTCATCGTCGTCAACGACAACGAGCGCTCCTACTCGCCGACCATCGGCGGCATGGCCAACCACCTCGCCACCCTGCGCACCACCCAGGGCTACGAGCGCTTCCTGTCCTGGGGCAAGGACGCGCTGCAGCGCACCCCGGTGGTCGGCCAGCAGCTCTTCGAGACCCTGCACGGCGCCAAGAAGGGACTCAAGGACTTCATCGCCCCGCAGGGCATGTTCGAGGACCTCGGCCTCAAGTACATCGGCCCGATCGACGGCCACGACCTCACCGCCCTGGAGTCCGCGCTGACCAAGGCGCGCGGCTTCGGCGGACCGGTCATCGTGCACTGCCTCACCGAGAAGGGCCGCGGCTACCACGCCGCCGAGAACAACGACGAGGACCGCTTCCACGCGGTCGGCAAGATCCACCCGGAGACCGGCCTGCCGGTCAAGAGCGGCGGCGGTCGGAGCTGGACGTCGGTCTTCGCCGAGGAGATGGTGGAGCTCGGCCGCGAGCGCGAGGACATCGTCGGCATCACCGCCGCGATGCTGCACCCGGTGGGCCTGGCCCCGTTCGCCGAGGCCTTCCCGGACCGCATCTTCGACGTCGGCATCGCCGAGCAGCACGCCGTCACCAGCGCGGCCGGCCTGGCCACCGGCGGGCTGCACCCGGTCTTCGCGGTCTACGCGACCTTCCTCAACCGGGCCTTCGACCAGGTCCTGATGGACGTCGCCCTGCACAGGCTGGGCGTCACCTTCATGCTGGACCGCTCCGGCGTCACCGGTGACGACGGAGCCTCGCACAACGGCATGTGGGACATGTCGATCCTCCAGGTCGTCCCCGGCCTGCGGCTGGCCGCCCCGCGCGACGCCGACCAGCTGCGCGCCCAGCTGCGCGAGGCCGTCGAGGTCAAGGACGCCCCCACCGTGGTCCGCTACTCCAAGGGCACCGTCGGCCCGGCCGTCCCCGCGGTCGGCAAGGTCGGCGGCATGGACCTGCTGCGCGTCGACCCGGACGCCGAGGAGGGCCGCCGGGCCGATGTGCTGATCGTCTCGGTCGGCGCGCTCGCCCCGATGTGCCTGGAGGTGGCCGACCTGCTGGCCGCCCAGGGCATCAGCTCGACCGTGGTGGACCCGCGCTGGGTCAAGCCGGTCGACCCGGCGCTGCCCGGCCTGGCCGCCGAGCACCGGGTGGTCGTCACCGTCGAGGACAACGGCCGGGTCGGCGGCGTCGGCGCGGCCGTCGCCCAGGCGCTGCGCGACGCGGACGTGGACCTGCCGCTGCGCGACTTCGGCATCCCGCAGGAGTTCCTGGACCACGCCTCGCGGCCCGAGATCCTCGCCGAGATCGGCCTCACCGCCCCGGACATCGCCCGCCGGGTGACCGCCCTGGTCTCCCGCCTGGACGTCGCGGTCGAGGCCTGACCGCCCGCCCGCAGCCCCATCCGGGCCGTTTGCGACAGCTCGGCAACACCCGGGGCTGATAATCGCACCAAAGGCGGGACCGGCGCTGCCCGCGCCGATCCCGCCCGGTAGGTTGTCATCCGTGCCGACCCCCACCCGATCCCGCCTGACCGCGCTCGCCGAGCGCCTGCCCTTGGGGGTACCCCCGGCCGACGGCTGGGAGCGGGTGAAGGCCGGCTACTGGACGCGGCTGGTGCCGCTGCTGGCCCTGGTCGCGCTGCTCACCCACCTGCCGTCCTTCGTCCGCCCGGTCTGGAGCCCCGACGAGGGCTTCCTGGCCACCCAGGCCCGGATGCTCGCCGACGGCGGCGTGCTCTACGACACCGTGGTGGACCGCAAGCCGCCGCTGCTGCCCTGGCTCTACCAGGCCTGCTTCGCCGTCTTCGGCTCCGCCTCGCTCTGGCCGCTGCGCACCCTGGCGGTGGTCGCCCACCTGGTCACCGCGATCCTGCTGGCCTCGCTGGCCCGCGGCCGCTGGGGAAACCGGGCCGGCGTCGGCGCGGGTCTGCTCTACCTGCTGGTCTCCATCGGGCTCTCCCCGGAGGACACCCAGGCGGCGACCTTCGAGGTCTTCATGCTGCCCGCCATGGTGGCCGCCTTCCGCTACGCCGAGCGCCGGCGCTGGCTGGCCGCCGGCATCGCGGTGGCGCTCTGCTCGCTCACCAAACAGACCGGCGGGGCGGTGCTGCTGCCGGTGCTCTGGATGCTCTTCCAGGACGCCCGGCGGCGCGGCGTGCGCTGGGTCCCCGCCCTGCTCAAGATCGGCTTCGGCTTCACCCTGCCGATAGCGCTGGTCGCGGTGATCCTCACCAAGCCCAAGGGCTTCCTGTTCTGGGTGGTCACCGGCAGCGGCGACTACGCCACCGTCGGCGGCGCCTGGCTGCAGATGCTCGGCCGGGCGCTCGGCAACTCGGCGATCCTGCTCGCCGCCGGCCTGGGCTTCCTGCTGCCGGTCGGCCGCCGGCTCTGGCTGAAGCACCGGCACCGCCCGCTGCCGGTCGCCGGAGAGGAGCACGGCTCCACCACCGACCTGTGGGTGTGGCTGCTCTCCTCGGTCGTCGCGGTCAGCATGGGCTTCCACTTCTTCGGCCACTACTACCTCCAGCTGATGCCGCCGCTGGTGCTGCTGGGCACCGGCGCGATCGCCACCTCGGCCGTCCGCTGGAAGCCGGTGCTGGTGTACACCACGGCCGCCGCCACCGTCTTCTGGGGCCTGGCGCTGGCCTGGCCGGGCGAGCGGCTGGACCGCACCACCGAGGTCGCCACCGCGGTCGCCGCGCAGACCACCCCCAAGGACACCGTGCTGGTCTGGGGCATGCACCCGGAGCTGTACTGGCTCGCCGACCGCAAGCCCGCCACCCGCTACCTCACCGCGGGCTTCCTGACCAACTACAGCGGCGGCAAGGACGGCAGCCCCAACGTGGGCGAGCAGTTCTCGATGGACAACGCCTGGCAGACCTTCGACCAGGAGATCGCCAAGGGCCTGCCCGAGGTCGTCGTCGACGACTCCGGCCTCGCGCCGTACCAGCCGGGCATGATCCCGAAGATCGAGAACCTGCTGGAGACCCACTACGAGATGGTCGGCGTCTTCGCCGACACCGTCGTCTACCGCCTCAAGCGCCAGTAGGCCCCTCCCCGTCCGCCGGGGCAGGCTCCCGGACGACGCGAAGGGCCCCGGTGACCGCCAGCGGTCACCGGGGCCCTTCCGCGCTCGGGCTAGGCGGGCACCGAGGCCACGCCCGGGGCCAGGAAGCGCTTGCCGTTCACCCGCTCCGAGACGCCCTCACGGTCCAGGTACGGGGTGATCCCGCCCAGGTGGAAGGGCCAGCCGGCGCCGGTGATCATGCAGAGGTCGATGTCCTGCGCCTCGGCGACGACACCCTCCTCCAGCATCAGGCCGATCTCCTGCGCGACGGCCTCCAGGGCGCGGGCCAGGACCTGCTCCTCGGTCAGCACGGTGTCGCCGAAGGAGAGCAGCTCCAGCACCTCGGGGTCGAGGACCTGCTTGCCGTCCACCCAGGTGTAGAAGCCGCGCTTGCCGGCCTTGACCACCTTGCCGAGGTTCTCCGAGACGGTGAACCGCTCCGGGAACGCGCCGTGCAGGGTCTCCGAGACGTGCAGGGCGATGGCCGGGCCGACCAGCTCCAGCAGCACGATCGGGGACATCGGCAGGCCGAGCGGCTCGACGCCCTTCTCGACGGTGGCGATCGGGGTGCCCTCGTCGATGATGCCCTGGATCTCGCCCATGAAGCGGGTCAGGATCCGGTTGACCACGAACGCCGGGGCGTCCTTGACCAGCACCGAGGTCTTCTTGAGCTTCTTCGAGACGCCGAAGGCGGTGGCCAGCGAGGCGTCGTCGGTCTTCTCGCCGCGGACGATCTCCAGCAGCGGCAGGATCGCGACCGGGTTGAAGAAGTGGAAGCCGACGACCCGCTCCGGGTGCTTCAGCTTCGAGGCCATCTCGGTGACCGACAGCGAGGAGGTGTTGGTCGCCAGCACACAGGTCGGCGAGACCACGTTCTCCAGGTCCGCGAAGACGGTCTGCTTGACGCCCATCTCCTCGAAGACGGCCTCGATCACGAAGTCGGCGTCGCCGAAGGCCGCGGCCTTGTCCAGCGAGCCGGAGACCAGGCCCTTGAGGCGGTTGGCCTTGTCCTTGCCGATCCGGCCCTTCTCCAGCAGCTTGTCGATCTCGGCGTGGACGTAGCCGACGCCCTTGTCGACGCGCTCCTGGTCGATGTCGGTGAGGACCACCGGCACCTCCAGACGGCGGGCGAACAGCAGCGCCAGCTGCGAGGCCATCAGACCGGCGCCGACGACGCCGACCTTGGAGACCGGGCGGGCCAGCGACTTGTCCGGGGCGCCGACCGGGCGCTTGGCCCGGCGCTGCACCAGGTTGAAGGCGTAGATGCCGCTGCGCAGCTCGCCGCCCATGATGAGGTCGGCCAGGGCCGCCTCCTCGGCGTCGAAGCCGGCCTGGAGGTCCTGGTCCTTCACCTGGGCGATGATGTCCAGCGCCCGGTACGCGGCCGGGGCCGCCCCGTGCACCTTGGCGTCGGCGACCAGCCGGCCCCAGGCGACGGCGTCGTCCCAGGCCTTGCCGCGGTCGATCGCCTCGCGCTCGACGGTCACCTCGCCCTTGAGGACGCGGGCCGCCCAGAACAGCGACTGCTCCAGGAAGTCGGCCGGCTCGAAGATCGCGTCGGCGATCCCCAGCTCGAACACGTCCTTGCCCTTGAGCTGCTTGTTCTGCGCCATCGAGTTCTCGATGATGACCTTGACGGCCTTCGCCGGGCCGATCAGGTTCGGCAGGACGGTGCAGCCGCCCCAGCCGGGCACCAGGCCGAGGAAGACCTCGGGCAGCGAGAACGCCGGGACGCCCGCCGACACCGTGCGGTAGTCGCAGTGCAGGCCGACCTCGACGCCGCCGCCCATCGCCGCGCCGTTGTAGAACGCGAAGGTCGGGACGGGCAGCGCGGCGATCCGCTTGAAGACCTCGTGGCCGCCCTTGCCGATGGCCAGTGCGTCCGCGTGCTCCCGGAGCAGCTCGACGCCCTTGAGGTCGGCGCCGACCGCGAAGATGAACGGCTTGCCGGTGATCGCGGCACCGACGATGGCGCCCTCGGCGGCCTCCGCCTCGACCTGGTCCAGCGCCGCGTCCAGCTTGAGCAGCGAGCCCGGGCCGAAGGTGGTCGGCTTGGTGTGGTCGAAGCCGTTGTCCAGGGTGATCAGCGCCAGCCGGCCGGCCTGGAGCGGCAGGTCGAGGTGGCGCACGTGCGCGGTGGTGACGACCTCGCCGGGGAAGAGCTCGGCGCCGCGGGTCAGCAGCTCAGTCGTGGTGCTCATGCTCACTTACCACCCTCGAAGTGGGGGTTCTCCCAGACGATGGTGCCGCCCATGCCGAAGCCGATGCACATCGTGGTGAGGCCGTATCGGACGTCCGGACGCTGCTCGAAGCGGCGGGCCAGCTGGTTCATCAGGCGCACGCCGGAGGAGGCCAGCGGGTGGCCGAACGCGATCGCGCCGCCGTACGGGTTGACCCGCTCGTCGTCGTCCGCGATGCCGTAGTGGTCCAGGAACGCCAGCACCTGGACGGCGAAGGCCTCGTTGACCTCGAACGCGCCGATGTCGTCGATGGTCAGACCGGCCTTGGCCAGCGCCTTCTCGGTGGCCGGCACCGGGCCGATGCCCATCACCTCGGGCTCGACGCCCGCGAAGGCGTACGAGACCAGGCGCATCTTCACCGGCAGGCCCAGCTCCTCGGCCACGTCCTCGGCGGCCAGGAGGGAGGCGGTGGCACCGTCGTTGAGACCGGCCGAGTTGCCCGCGGTGATGTTGCCGTGCGGGCGGAACGGGGTCTTCAGACCGGCCAGGTTCTCCATCGTGGTGCCCGGGCGCATCGGCTCGTCCACGGTGGCCAGGCCCCAGCCGGTCTCGCCGACCTCGGGGTTGGTGTTGCGGACCGAGATCGGCACCAGGTCGGGCTGGATGTCGCCGTTGGCGTACGCCTTGGCGGCCTTCTCCTGCGAGCGCACGGCGTAGGCGTCGCAGCGCTCCTTGGTCAGGTGCGGGAACCGGTCGTGCAGGTTCTCCGCGGTCATGCCCATGAACAGGGCGGACTCGTCGACGAGCTTCTCGGAGACGAAGCGCGGGTTCGGGTCGACGCCCTCGCCCATCGGGTGGCGGCCCATGTGCTCGACGCCACCGGCCACGACCACGTCGTACGCGCCGAAGGCGATGCCGCCGGCGGTGGTGGTCACGGCGGTCAGCGCGCCGGCGCACATCCGGTCGATCGCGTAGCCGGGGACGGACTTCGGCAGGCCGGACAGCAGCGCGGCGGTGCGGCCGATGGTCAGACCCTGGTCGCCGATCTGCGTGGTGGCCGCGACGGCGACCTCGTCGATGCGCTCGACGGGCAGGTTCGGGTTGCGGCGCACCAGCTCCCGGATGCACTTGACGACCAGGTCGTCGGCGCGCGTCTCGTGGTAGATGCCCTTCGGGCCGGCCTTGCCGAACGGGGTGCGGACGCCATCGACGAAGACGACGTCCCTCGCGGTACGAGGCACGGGGGCTCTCCTCCCAGGGACCAACGGTTCAGGTGGGCAGGCTGCCGCTCACCATCGCACGAGGGGACGTGGGCGGCGCTGCTCGTCGGCCATGCTACCCGTCGGTAACCAACCTGCCCAGGCCCGTCGCCCGGTTCCGTCGATGTGTCCCCGGACACGTCGCGTCCGCCCGCGGAAAAGGGGATGCCGCCCCACTCGGGCGGCATCCCCTGTTTCCGTGTTCTCCCGGCTCAGCCCTGCTGCGTCGCCGTCGCCGTCGCCGCCGTGGCGAAGGCGGCGGCCATCGCCGGGGCGACCAGGTCCACCTGCCACTGGCGGGCGCCCAGCCGGCGCAGCGCGGCGGCCACGTTGGCCGCGGAGGCGTCGGCCGGAGGCTCCCAGGAGACCCGGCGGACCAGGTCCGGGGTGATCAGGTTCTCGGCCGGCAGGTGGTGGCGCTCGGCCAGCTCGCTGACCGCGGCGCGCGCCCCGCTCAGCCGGGCGGCGGCCACCGGGTCCTTCTCGGCCCAGGCGCGCGGCGGCGGCGGACCGTCGTGCGGCGCGGCGGCCGGCGGCAGCTGGTTCTCCGGCACCTCCCGGCCGCGCTGGACGGCGGCCAGCCACTGCTCCAGCTGGCGCCGGTGCACCCGCGGCCCGAAGCCCTGGACGCCCTGGAGCGCGGCGACGGTCAGCGGCATGGCCAGCGCGGCGTTGACGATCGCGGCGTCCGACAGCACCCGGCCCGGTGAGACGTCCCGGTCCTGTGCCATCCGGTCACGGGCCAGCCAGAGCTCGCGCACCACGGCGAGCTGGCGGCGCCGGCGGACCTTGTGCAGCTGCGAGGTGCGGCGCCAGGGGTCGGTCCGCGGGGCCGGACGGGGAGCGGCGGCGATCGCCGCGAACTCCTCCAGGGCCCAGCCGAGCTTGCCCTGGGCGTCCAGCTCCTGTTCGAGTGCGTTGCGCAGCTCGACCAGCACCTCGACGTCCAGGGCGGCGTAGCGCAGCCACGGTTCGGGCAGCGGGCGGGTGGACCAGTCGACCGCGGAGTGCTCCTTGGCCAGGCTCAGCCCGAGCACGCTCTCGGTCATCGGTCCGAGTCCGACCCGGGCGAAGCCGGCGATCCGTCCGGCCAGCTCGGTGTCGAACAGGCGCTGGGGTCTCATGCCCACCTCGGCCAGGCAGGGCAGGTCCTGGGTGGCGGCGTGCACCACCCATTCGGTGTCCGCGAGGGCCGCGCCGAGGGCGCCGAGGTCGGGGCAGGCGATCGGGTCGATCAGCGCGGTACCGGCGCCCGCGCGGCGCAGCTGGATGAGGTACGCCCGCTGGCCGTAGCGGTAGCCGGAGGCCCGCTCGGCGTCGACGGCGACCGGTCCGGTTCCCGCGGCGAAGGCGGCGATGGTGGCGGCCAGCGCCTGCTCGTCCGCCACGACCGGAGGGATCCCCTCCTTCGGTTCGAGGAGCGGGACCGGGGCTGCTTCTTCTGGGATGGCTGCTACGGCGTCGGTCACCCACCAAGGGTACGACGGTCCCCGCGACCGGGAGTGTTGTCGGACTGGTCAGACCGATGCCGGGGCTGCCGGCGGGCCGGCCGGGGAAGGGCTCCGGGATCCGCTCAGCGCGCTGCGGCGGCCCCGGAGGAAACGTTCCTCCAGGGCCGCCGCAGCGGCCGGGGTGTCAGTGGATGATTCCGGTGCGCAGCGCGACCGCGACCATCCCGGCGCGGTCGCCGGTGCCGAGCTTGCGGGCGATCCGGGCGAGGTGGCTCTTCACGGTGAGCGCCGAGAGGCCCATCGCCACGCCGATCGCCTTGTTCGACTGGCCCTCGGCCACCAGCCGCAGCACCTCCACCTCGCGGCCGGAGAGCTCCCGGTAGGCGGCCTGCTGGGCACCCGGTGCGCCGTGCGCGCCGTGCGCCCCGGGAGCGCCCGGCGCCCCGTGCGCGCCCGGCATGCCCGGCATCCCGGGGCGGCGCATCCGGCCGGCCAGCCCGGCGGCGCCGAGCGGCATCCCGGGGCGGCCCGGCATGGCGACATTGGTGCGGGTGCCGGTGACGACGTAGCCCTTGACCCCGCCGGCCAGCGCGCTGCGCACGGCGCCGATGTCGTCGGCGGCGGAGAGCGCCAGCCCGTTGGGCCAGCCGGCGGCGCGGGTCTCGGCGAGGATGGTGAGTCCGGAGCCGTCGGGGAGGTGGACGTCGGCGACGCAGATGTCGCGCGGGGTGGAGACCCGGGGGCGGGCCTCGGCGATCGAGGACACCTCGATCACGTCCCGGACGCCGAGCGCCCAGAGGTGACGGGTGACGGTGTTTCGGACGCGGGGATCAGCGATGACCACCATGGCGGTGGGCTTGGTCGGGCGGTAGGCGACCACGTTTGCGGGGTGCTCAAGAAGGACCGACACCAGGCCTCCTGCGGGAGTGGCGGACGGAACCCCGAGGGGGCGGTCGGAGTGTTCCGCGTTCGGAAAGGGTCACAGTGTGCTTCGGCAGCATCCGTGCCCGGCTTTAGCGAAAGATCACGATCTAGTGAGTCACAATACGGACAAATCGCGCAGATGAGTGATGCGACATGCTTGGAATTCGTACAAAATCGATCAGATCCAGCGCAAACCGGTCGGTTCCGAGCGCGTTATTGACGGAGAGCAGCAACGAAGTCACACTCGGTCAGCCTTGGGGGTGGCGGTGCGCCCGCCGGTGACGCCACGGCGGGCGCCACTCCTCAGTGCGAACGGGGGCGTCGCCGCGCCGGCATCGGGACCACTCCACCGAGTGACGTGACGTCCGCCGGGGAGTGCGGGGACGGGGCGACCGGCGGCAGGCCCGCGCTGATGCACAGCAGGTCCCCCCAGGCCGCCAGGTGCCGCTCGAAGCGGCCGTCGGCCGGCGTCCAGGACGCCCGGATCTCGATCTCGGTGCTCGACGCGCGGTCCGCCAGCCCGCCGAAGTACTGCGAGGCGGACAGGCTCACCGTGCCGGACGGCTCCGCGTACCCGGCGCCGTGCGCCTGCAACGCGTCCAGCAGCCAGGCCCAGCCGACCTCGGAGAGCATCGGGTCGCCGGCCATCTCCGGCTCCAGCTCGGCCCGGGTCATGGTGACCACCCGGAAGTCCCCGTTCCAGGCCTCCTGCCCCTCCGGGTCGTGCAGCAGCACCAGCCGGCCGTCGGCCAGCTCCTCGCCGTCCACCTCGACGGCGGCGGTCAGCGCGAAGGAGTACGGGGCCAGCCGACGGGGCGCCGGGGCGGGGGAGAGGACGACCTCGGGGCGCAGCCGGGCCTCGGAGAGCGCCTCCACGGCAGCCCGGAACTCGCTCGGCGCCGCCTCCCGACCCGTTCCGCCACCTGCTCCGCCACCCTGTGCGGGGTGCCCTCCGACCGCTGCCATGACCCGAAGACTAGGTCGAAAACACGGGTAATCGCCGCAACTTCTTCCCGCGCGGCGCGCCGGGGCGGCAATCCGGCCAGATCTTGGAGGAACCCACGAGACCACCGGGGCGGACGGCCCCGGGCCGCGTGCGAAGATTTGGAGCGTGAGCGAGACGACGGCAGACACCACGGCAGCCACCCCGGCAGTCCCCCCGACCGGCGCCACCCCCGGTCAGCAGCCCGACGCGCGCCGCGGGGCCGCGTACGACTCGGCGTTCCTGCGCGCCTGCCGGCACGAGCCGGTACCGCACACCCCGGTGTGGTTCATGCGCCAGGCCGGCCGCTCGCTGCCCGAGTACCTGAAGGTCCGCGAGGGCATCCCCATGCTGGAGTCCTGCATGCGGCCCGAGCTGGTCAAGGAGATCACCCTGCAGCCGGTGCGCCGGCACGGGGTGGACGCGGCGATCTTCTTCAGCGACATCGTGGTGCCGCTCAAGGCGATCGGCATCGACGTCGACATCAAGCCCGGCATCGGCCCGGTCATCGCCGACCCGATCCGCACCGCCGAGGACCTGAAGCGGCTGCGCCCGCTGGAGCCGGACGACGTCCCCTACATCACCGAGGCCGTCGGCCTGCTGGTGGACGAGCTCGGCTCCACCCCGCTGATCGGCTTCGCCGGCGCCCCCTACACGCTGGCCAGCTACCTGGTCGAGGGCGGCCCGTCCAAGAACCACGAGAACACCAAGGCCATGATGTACGGCGCGCCCGAGCTGTGGGCCGCCCTGGTCGACCGGCTGGCCGACATCACCTCCGCCTTCCTCAAGGTGCAGATCGAGGCCGGTGCCTCCGCCGTCCAGCTGTTCGACTCCTGGGTCGGCTCGCTCGCCCCGGACGACTACCGCCGCTCGGTCATGCCGGCCAGCACCAAGGTGTTCGACGCGGTCGCCGACTACGGCGTGCCGCGGATCCACTTCGGCGTCGGCACCGGCGAGCTGCTCGGTCTGATGGGCCAGGCCGGTGCGGACGTGGTCGGCGTCGACTGGCGGGTGCCGCTGAACGTCGCCGCCGAGCGGGTCGGCCCCGGCAAGGCACTGCAGGGCAACCTCGACCCGGCGGTGCTGTTCGCGCCGACCAGGGCCGTCGAGACCAAGGCCCGCGAGGTGCTGCACGCCGCCCAGGCGCTCGGCACCAGCGGCCACATCTTCAACCTCGGCCACGGCGTGCTGCCCAGCATGGACCCGGACGCGCTGTCCCGCCTGGTCGCCTTCGTGCACGAGGCCAGCGCCCGCTGACCCACTCCGGCGGCGGGCCCCTCCGGTTCCCCGGAGG